>CAYSNA010000656.1:0-2635 GCA_964432185.1 uncultured Cytophagia bacterium | reverse complement strand
AGAGACTGCCTCTACCTGAATGTCTGGACGCCGGCGAAATTTACCAAGGATCGTATTCCCGTGCTGGTCTGGATTTATGGCGGCGGCTTTAATGGCGGCGCCACCTCTGTTCCCACTTATAACGGCGAGTTTCTGGCCAGAAAAGGCGTTGTGCTGGTCAGCATTGCGTACCGCGTTGGATTACTTGGATTTTTAGCGCACCCGGAGTTGAGCGCCGAGAGCCCGAATCATGTGTCCGGCAATTATGGTTTGCTGGATATGATCGCCGGTCTTGATTGGATACAAAAGAATATTGCGGCATTTGGCGGCGATCCAAACAAAGTCACTATTTTTGGCGAATCCGCCGGTGGCATCGCCGTCAGCATGCTGTGCGCGTCACCGCTGGCGAAAGGCTTGTTCCACGGCGCTATTTCACAAAGCGGTGGATCGTTCGGTCCGCCCCGGCCAACAACCTATCCCGGTGAGAACATGAAAGACCTCGCCGATGCGGAAGGGGCCGGGCAAGCTTACATGGAAAACGCCGGTATAGCATCTATAGCTGAGCTGCGTGAATTGCCTGCGGATAAACTGCCGGCCATCCGCGGACTGGCGTGGCCAATCATCGATGGCTATGTCATTCCCGATGATCAATACAAACTCTACGAAGCGGGTCAGTTTAATGACACGCCCATTCTCGTCGGTTACAACTCGGATGAGGGCGCCAGTTTTACGCGAACGACTGATCCGAAAGAGTTCATCGAGAGTGTGAAGCAACGCTATGGCGAATTTGCCGACGACCTGTTAAAAGCTTATCCTGTGGGTGAAAATTCGGTGCCGAAAACCGCCCGCGATCTGGCGCGCGACGCGGCGTTTGGCTGGCATACCTGGAGCTGGGCGCGACTGCAGGCCAAGATGGGTCAATCCGACGCTTACTTGTACTATTTCGATCAACACCCGGATTATCCGGAAGACTCGCCCCGTTACGGCTACGGCTCACCGCACGGGCAGGAGGTGGCGTATGTCTTTAAAACGCTCGATGCATCCAATCCGGAAACAACCGAATCTGATTTGGCAATTTCCGACGCCATGGCGACCTACTGGACCAATTTTGCCAAAACCGGCAATCCAAACGGTGACGGTCTGCCCGAATGGCCAACCTTTAGCGATGAAACGCCGGACGTTTTGTATTTTGGTCCGACTCCGCATATCGGACCTGTACCCAGCCTGGAATCGCTTCAAGTCCTGGATGCTTATTTCCAATGGCGACGAACGCCCGAGGGCGAAGCGTGGGCGAAATTATTAAAAATCAGTACGAGAGATTCAGACTAAAATATTAAAATTTTACAGGGAGAGTTGCATTATGAGAAATACACGATTAGCCGTTGTGTTGATTGTTCTATCCATCAGTGGAATCTGTTTCGCCCAGACGGATCAGGCAGCTGCAGTAGAGGACTTTAAACCGGCGTCGACCAATCAACCGGGCCGGGATTATCCGCAGGTGAATTCCGAAGGTCGGGTGCGCGCCAGTATTTCGGCGCCTGAAGCATTACGAGTTCAATTGGATATTAGCGCCGTAAAATACGATCTGGTCAAAGATGAAAATGGTGTCTGGACCGGCGACTCGGCTCCGCAGGACGAAGGCTTTCATTACTATCAACTCTGGATCGACGGCGCCGCGGTTCCCGATCCAGCCAGTTTGTACTTTTACGGCGCCAGCCGCTGGGGCAGCGGCATCGAAATTCCGGCCAAAGATCAGGATTTTTATGCGCTGAAAAATGTCCCGCACGGCCAGATTCGCGAGCAGCTTTATTATTCCAAAAGCAATGACACCATGCGCCGCTGTTTTGTTTACACGCCGCCTGACTATGACAAAGATACGACGAAACGTTATCCCGTGCTCTATCTGCAACACGGCGGCGGTGAGGACGAGACCGGCTGGCCGAACCAGGGAAAGACCAATCTTATTATGGATAACCTGATTGCTGAGGGCAAGGCGAATCCCTTTATCATTGTGATGGATAATGGCACCTGGCGGTGGCCTGAAAATGTCCCAAGACCACCGCGAGGCGAGCGCCCCAGAGGATCCTGGCCGCCGCAAGGCTGGGCCGACGGTTTTAAAAAGACTCTGCTCGAGGACATCATCCTCATGATCGATGCCAACTATCGCACTCTGGCTGATGCACAACATCGCGCCATGGCCGGATTGTCCATGGGCGGCATGCAGACCCGTGTCATCACCCTGGCCCATCCCGATGTATTCTCCTACGTCGGCATGTTTAGCGGCGGCAGCATTAGTCTTGAAGATGTCAACAATGCCCCCGGATTCAAGGAGAACGTCAAACTGGTGTTTATCAGCTACGGCAGTCGAGAACTTGAAAATGCGGCCCGCTTTGGCGGCGATCCCAAGGAAAATACCGACGCGCTGCAAGAGGCTGGTATAAATACGCATTTTTATGTGTCCCCCAACACCGCTCACGAGTGGCAAAGTTGGCGACGTGGTCTGCACGAATTCGCGCCGCTGCTGTTCAGAGAATAACAAAAAGTTTTTACAATTCGAGAAAGAATCACGTCATGAGATTATCACCAAATATCCTGAAGAAAAAATTAATTGCCATCTCGGTGTTATTTACGACAATCAGTTTATCGGGACAACAAC
>CAYSNA010000655.1:0-2644 GCA_964432185.1 uncultured Cytophagia bacterium | reverse complement strand
CCGTACCATCCCTTCGCATCCGTGGTTGTACTGATTATTTGCGTTCCAAGATAGTTGACGTCTTGTGAGCCGTACAATGTTAGCGTGACATTTGGAATGGGCGTGCTTTCATCCCCAACGTTTCCCTGGTAAACGCGGCCCTCGAAAGTCAGGGCAAACGATACCTGAAACGCGAACGTCAGCACCAGTGCAATAGTCCATAAAACGCAGACTTTTTTTGTCATCATGTTCCCCTTTACTCGTTGAATTTTTTAGCCACTGTTAAACGTGAGATGCATAAATGATGTGGGACCTGGTTGGCAATCGTGCATCACTTGATGTGAAAACAAAAAGTGATTATTACGGATTGTCTGCACTGGATGGTTAGCCGTGTCAATATTTGTTTGGCAAGTGTATGATGTTTCCACTATATTAATATGTTCTTTTTTCAAAATAAACGCAAATAGAATATTGCGGATGTTCAGGTATTTGTGCTTCATCCAATGCGGATATCACTCATGTCAGTCCCACTTTACATCATCACTGGTTTCCTTGGCAGCGGCAAAACCACTTTGCTTAAGCGTATGCTGGATTCTTATGCCGACGACAAAAAGATTGGCGTCATCCAGAACGAGTTTGCGCCGATTAATGTCGACGCCGCGGATTTGAGACAGTCGACGAAATCATTCGAGCTGATGGAAGTCAATCGCGGTTCGGTTTTTTGTGTCTGTCTGGTGGCGGATTTTAAAACCGGTTTGCGCGATTTTATCGACGAGCATCAACCGGATGCGGTTTTTCTCGAAGCCTCGGGGCTGGCCGATCCTATAGCGGTGGTTGAAATTTTACAAGCTGCGGAATTACAGGATCGCGTTCATCTTGCCCGGATATGGACTGTCATCGACGCCTCATCATTTTTAAAATTGGAAAAAGCCAATCTGCGCCTGACGCACCAGGTGCGCGTGGCGGATGTGGTGATTATCAATAAAGAGGATAAAGCGGCGTCTGAGGAAACGGAGCGCATTCGGGAGCGAATTCAAAGTATTCATCCATTGGCTAAAATAATTCAGACATCATTTTGTGCGATTGATGTGAATCCGTTCGAATCTGAGGACATGCCCGTTGCCATGTCAGAAAAAAAGGCGCTGTCAAAGTATCCGCCTCAGGGTCGGCCGGATATGGCCACGGCCGTGGTCAAGTCCACCAAAAAAATCTCCCGACGCGCGCTTGATCTTTTTCTGCAGGAGCAAACTCCGAAAGCCTACCGCCTCAAGGGCCATGTTCAGCTTGACGATTCGACCGTGATGGTGCAATGTACATTTGGCGATGTGACGGTTGTGCAACTGGAGCGTTATGTGGGGCCAACCGAGCTCGTAGCCATTGGCCCGGAAATCGATCCGCGCGAATTTTCGAGACGCTTTCGCGAATTGATTGAAACAGACAAAATATCTGCTTGATTCTTGTCGGTCTTGTCCCTATGTTTTTAAAAAGAATTATGAGGTTAGTATGTCTTACGATAAAACGTTAAAGGATGCCCTGCAGCTTTCGCCAAATGAGCGCGCCAAACTTGTCGAAATTGTCTTGCAGAGTTTGTCCGAGCCCAATCCCCATGTTCAATCCATGTGGGAAAAAGAGGCGATTCGTCGCTATGATGAGGTTCAGCAGGGAAACGCCATCGTTCGGGATATGGATGATGTATTGAAAAAGTACGGACGATAATGATACAATAATTATTTTGGCTTTTGTCCATCTCCACGGAAAACATGAATATTGGTCGAATAGATCAGAAAATGAACATTAACTTTCAACCCATCGGCACCATCCATTCCCCCTTTAAAACACTGGAGGGCATGCCCATTCAACCTGCCGGTGCGCGAGGCGTGAAAGGCACGGTCGATATTTTTAATGACTTTTGTGCCGGTCTGAAGGATCTCGATGGTTTTTCGCACATTTTTCTTTTGTATTATTTTCATGAATCGCGCGGCTATCAATTAAACGTCGTGCCGTACATGGACACCGAACCGCGCGGACTCTTTGCCACGAGAGCGCCGAAGCGACCGAATCCCATCGGCCTGTCCGTGGTGAAATTGGACCGCATTGAAAATTGTTCGCTCTACATCCAAAATATCGATGTCCTTGACGGCACGCCTCTGCTGGACATCAAACCGTACGTTCCGGACTTTGATTCACCAACCGATGTCCGTGTTGGTTGGTTGGAACAAATCCGCAAAAATGTTTTGAAAAAACGATCTGATGATCGGTTTAAATAAAACATATTTATCATCTCATTCCGTTTTCCTGTTAAAATTGTATAGGAGTTTTTGATGACCTCAAAAGAACGCATCCTGAAATCGATTAATCATCAACAGCCCGATAAAATCCCGGTGGATTTTGGCTCGACCGCGGTCACCGGGATTCATTGTAAAATGGTCGCCGAATTGCGCGATTATTTTGGCCTCGAAAAACGCCTCATCAAAGTGCACGAGCCGTACCAGATGCTCGGTCTGGTCGAGCCGGATTTGCAGGACGCGCTGGGCGTGGATACCGAAGGCATACCCGGACGCGAAACGCTGTTTGGCTTTCCCAATGAAAATTGGAAAGAATTTACGTTCCTCAATGGATTTACCGTTTTGGTGTCCGATTTTTTTCAAGTCGACGAAGAGCCGGG
>CAYSNA010000654.1:0-2646 GCA_964432185.1 uncultured Cytophagia bacterium | reverse complement strand
TCGCTGCCAACTCCGGAGCATCTTTTTTTGTCCGCGCACAAAGCGCCGCATGTGCCGCGTCAATCCGAGCCGCTTTATACGCTGCCCGAGCCGGCTTTTATTCAACGTCTCATCGACATGAACGGCACGCCAAAACAAGTGATGGAAAATGATGAACTGCGATCGTTATTCGTGCCGGTTCTACGCTCTGACTTTCAAGCGTGCGAAACTTATCATTTTAAAAGAGCGATGCCGTTAGATTGTCCAATCACCGTCTTTGGCGGGAGAGATGATCACGACATCGATGCATCGAGTCTGCGAGATTGGCAACAACACACGACGGCATCATTTCAATTGCATCTGTGCGATGGTGATCACTTTTTCATTCATTCTGCTGAAAAGTCACTTTTTCCATTGCTGGTACCGCTGCTCAATTCAATTATAAAAAAGGATGAAAACAGGTTTGCTACAAATTGAATGGCATACTCCTCCTACAGAAATGACGCCGCCCAAAGGCACGCTGCACGTCTGGCGATTGATTGAGGATGGAAGTTCAGATTGGTACCCAAAATTTTGGACTGTTTTGTCGGACGACGAGAAAGAACGCGCTGAACGATTTGTCTTTGAAAAAGATCGGAACATGTTTGTCACCGTGAGAGGGACATTGCGATTTTTACTGGCGTCCTATCTTTCAACACCGGCCAATAACATAGAGTTTGAGTGTAACGCGTATGGCAAGCCTTTCATCTGTAAACCGGAAGATGCATTTTATCAGTTTAATGTCTCGCACTCGAAAAATATTGCCGTAATTATTGTAGCGCGTCAAATGGTTGGTATTGATGTCGAATATCAAGATGAATCATTTGCATCATTTCAAATTGCTGAGCGATTTTTTTCAAAAGATGAAGTGACGGATTTACAAAACGGTCCCGCTCATCATTTTGTCGAGCGCTTTTTTGATTGTTGGTGTCGAAAGGAATCCTACATCAAGGCGCGGGGCATGGGCGTATCGCTGCCGCTGGAATCGTTCGCTACGCGATCGTCCGGCGATGGCTCGGCGCTCCTGCTTCATTCGCATCATTTCCCCGGGGATGTTACGGATATGCAGATTTTCCCGTTTTCACCTGCGCTTTCGTTCAGCGGCGCAATTACGGCGGATAAATCTGTGGATTCAATTAGCTATTTTGATGGCAATGATTTTATAGCGTCAGTTTTCGGAGAGGAACGAATAAATGGATAGTCTGGTTGGTATGACATTTTCGCAATGGCATAAATTACTGCAGCAGAACAATTATGCAACCGCACCACGATTGTGGCTGAAAAATGCTGTCGTCACCGCGCAAAGCATTTTTAATACAAGAGTTGCGAAACTGGAAAAGAAGGAATGGGGCGCGCAGATTGAAAGACCAAAATCGAACGGCCGCCGATTTTTATTTTGGGTCATTGGCGCAGCGGCACGTCCATGTTGCAAAATTATCTGGCGCTGGATCCGCAATTTGCCACACCCTGCCTGGCAGATGTCATTTACCCCAATAGTCTGGTGCGTTTCCATACCAGATTTGATGAGCAATACTTGAACGGCTCCAACATGAAGAGCCGCCCAATGGACAATGTCAAAGTGAATCTCGGAACGCCGGGTGAAGATGAATTTGCATTGGCCGCGATCACACTTTACTCGCCGCTTCTCTCATGGGTGTTTCCCAAAAATAGCGATCGGTATGATCGTTATTTAACGTTCAAGGATGTAGATGCAACGCAAATAAAAGAGTGGGGCGATGCGTTCATCAATTATGTGAAAAAATTGGCGTTGACCTACAAGAAGCAGATTTTGCTCAAATCACCCCAACATACCGCTCGGATTGATCTTTTGCTGTCTCTGTTTCCCGATGCCAAGTTTATCCATATTCACAGACATCCCTATGCCTTGTTCAAATCAACGCAAAAATTGTATAAAACGGCGGTAACCTCATCAGCGCTACAATCCATACCGGATGAAGCGATGAGTACAGAGCGGATATTAAAAATTTACGCAGAGATGTATGATTCTTTTTTTAAATATAAAGATCATATCCCTGTCGAAAATTTTATCGATATCGGATTCGAAGAGATTGAGCAGGATCCGTTCGGTTCGTTCAAGGGAATATATCAATCGTTGCAGCTCGGTGGATTTGACGAGTTTGCACCGATCCTTCAAGAAGAAATTAAAGAGAATCAATCCTATACAAAAAATAAATACTCAGAGTTGCCAGATGATCTGAAAAATCAGATTTACCAGGCGTGGCAACGCAGTTTCGAATATTGGAATTATACAAAGTAATTACGCATTCAATGTTAAAGAAAAAACTAAAGAAATCGTTTGAATTGCATCATAGGTGAATGAGATGGGTCTGTTTGTCGGAATACTGTCGCGCGACTGGAAAACCTTAATGTCGGAAAATAAAATTGATCCAAAATATTTACCGATAAAATGGTACTATAATTCCAAAAGTCGATCAAATGACAAATACTATAAAAAAGAACAAGAGGTGTTTGCGAACGCCATTAATGCTGTTTCTTTGGAAAAAGAGCCGATATTTATTTTGGGCCACTGGCGAAGCGGTACCACTATGCTGCATAATACGATTTGTAAGGATGAGCAGTTTGCTTTTCCCAATTTATTCGAAGCGT
>CAYSNA010000653.1:0-2647 GCA_964432185.1 uncultured Cytophagia bacterium | reverse complement strand
CTGACCGGCCGCGCTCTGACCATTCCACGACGTGCTGTGCCTGCCGGCGCTGAAGGATTGGTTTGCGAGTTCGGCGATAAATACACCGGTAATACTGTAAATTCGAAGAGTGACCTGCATGTGAGTCGGCAGTTCGAATACGATTTGAGTGCTTGGATTAAACGGGTTGGGATAATTGCCTAAAAGCCGAACCGTTGTGGGCCGCGTGGCATCACCGTCGATGTCCGTTGGCAGCTCGCCAAGCATAAAATCGATTTGCGTGGTGCCGTTGCCAAGCTGGATGGATTCCGCTGCCGACAGCTCGGGCACATTGCCGTTAAAGGCGCCCTTGTAGCCAAGTTTACCCGCCTGCATGACATACGATCCGGGCATTAGACCGGTGATTTCATAACTACCGTCACTTTGCGTTCGGTTGTAAGCCACTCGCTGCCCACTCTCATTAATCACGTAAACGCCGGCGCCTTCAAGAGCGGAGCCATTTTTGTTGGTCACTGTGCCGATAACTCGCGCACCGCTATTGTTGCCGTTTCTCGGCCCGTCTTCCATACCGGCATCATACATCCATATTTGCGAGAGGTTAAAATTGATGCCATTGACACTTTGATCGTTCACTGAAACCAGAGTCGCCTCTGATGGATCATAGGCGTTGTCATAAAACTCGGCAACGCCGTAGGAGGCAAAACTCGAAACGTAATAATCACCGGACGGCAAGCCAGTCAATTTATAATCGCCGCTTTTTTCCGTTACAGTGGTGTACATGTTTCCGTCATCAGATAAATCATTCGCCGGATAGGCCACAACCACGGCAATCTCGAATGGATTGCCATAATCATCATAAACTGTTCCAGTGATGGCCCCGTTGCCGTCTTGCCGGATCGTCAGGCTAAAATCAACCTGAGTCTTCTGTCCGCCGACAACATACACTGGAGTTGCCGCTGCAGCGCTTTTGACATCGTCATAATAGGCAAAGCCGCCTTTGGCATACGCGGCAATGACGTACTGGCTTTCATACACCATGTCAAAAGCAAAACTGCCGTTTTCATCCGTAATGGCATAAAAATTATTGAACCAGAACGGCGCGCAAAGCCGCTCAGCCACGTTGTTTTCAGCATAGTATGGCGTCACTTCAACATAAGCGCCACTCAACGGTGCGCCGGTTGCTTTATCGCGAACGACACCGGTCAAGGCGCCATAAATCGGTTTGACCTCCAGGGAAAAATCGACGCCGCGTCTCGCCTCGTTATCCGCCAACTCGATAACCGTCGCGGACTCTCGGGATTGGGCATTATCGTACCATTCCTGGCCCAAACTTAGCTCCTGCCAATAGCTTGCGTATGCGATATATTTTCCCGCAGGCAACTGTTCAACCATATAGGCGCCGTTACTGTCGGCGCTGGCGTAGGCCCAGACTTCCGATTTGATTTGTCCATTATCCGGCATGATCTCAGCAGGACTGATTTGCACGTACGCCCACGGCAGCGGATTACCCTCGATCGAGGTCACCGTGCCGGCAATGGATGCTGTACCGACGCTGATCGGCAGGGTAAAATCAATGCCGGTTGTCGGGTCGCCGCCCACACCAACCGGCTGCGCTTCATCATAGTTCTGCGTATTCGGCCAATACATGTAGATGTATTGCCAACCGATCTGGCTCCACACGGAAACGATGTACAAATCATCCGGCAAATTAGTGATGACATAGTTACCCTCTTTGTCCGTAATGGCAGCGCCATAATAAGAAGGCCGCATCATGCCTTCGGGCAAAAACGTCATGGCCTGGACACTCACATTTGGCAGCGGATTTCCCTCCATGTCGGTTACCCTTCCCGAAATGGAGCCATCCGGGATTTCAAACGACAGGATGAAATCAATCCCGGTCACGTCATCACCAGCGCTGATGTGCAACGGTGTCGCATCCTCAAAGGTATCAACATTGTTGTACCATTTTTCGCTGCCATAGCCATAGCCCCAGCTATCCCAATACATGGCATGCACATAATATGTATCGGTGGGCAAGCCGGCAATAATATAGTGTCCCTGTTCGTCCGTGGTTGCCGAGCCATAACTATAATAGCCGGAACCCGGTTTGCCATCATCAAAAATTACCGAGTCCTGAAAAACCGAAACGGCTTCCACATAAACTCTTGGCAGAGGCTGCCCGTTTTTATCGAGCACCGTGCCGGACATTGTCGCGCCCTTGGTTAACGAAAAATTGATATTCGCCGTTTCTTGACTGTCAGCGACGACGACCAGCTCCGCCTCCTCGAATAATTCGGCATTATTATAATATTCATTCAGGAATCCTTCCGCCCAGGCGGTGGCATAATAGCTGCCCGCCACAAGATCGCGAACCAGATAGGAACCGTCGCGATTGGTCGCTGCCCAGCCGTAATAGAAATACCAATCATTTGAAAAGACACTAATGTTCGCGTTGGCAATCGGCTCAGTG
Organism: uncultured Cytophagia bacterium; assembly: GCA_964432185.1. Lineage (GTDB taxonomy): Bacteria > Zhuqueibacterota > Zhuqueibacteria > Residuimicrobiales > Krinioviventaceae > Kriniovivens. The sequence goes on along the minus strand of CAYSNA010000653.1, from coordinate 198 downwards.
GTGCCTTCTCGGCTCACCAGCCCGCTTATGCTGCCGCTGCCCGACGCAAGTTTTTCCATTTTGAAATCAATGCCGTAAACCTCTTCGCCTTCGTTCACCAAAATGCGCTTGGCCCGGCTATAATCGATTGTATTATCGTAGTATTTCGCGATATACCCTTCGGCCATGGCAAAAATAATGTACGTGCCGGCCGGCAAA
>CAYSNA010000652.1:0-2651 GCA_964432185.1 uncultured Cytophagia bacterium | reverse complement strand
GATCCCGAAACACGGCATATTACGCTCTATTCACGATAGGACATTTCTTGTACATTCTTGGCATTGAGACATCAACAAAAATTTGCGGTGTGGCCCTTTTCAAAGGAGATGAGTGGATTGCTGATTATCATTTGAATCAAAAAAATGTTCACGCCGCCAAATTAATGGAATTGATTCAAACGGTATTAAAGCAGGGTGAACTCTCAGTTGCGGATCTGAGCGCCATTGCCGTGTCCATTGGGCCGGGCTCGTTTACCGGATTGCGTATCGGCTTGTCTGCCGCAAAAGGTTTAGCACTTGGCGGCAATGTGCCGATCGTCGCGGTTCCGACATTTGACGCTCTGGCAAGCCAGGCCCCCGTCGCATCGGGTACGGTATGCCCGGTATTAAAATCGCGCTCTTTTGAATATTTTTACGCGGTGTACGAACGGCAAAATTTTATCAACATAAAAAAACAGGATCCGCAACTGGTCCTCACGGAGCAAATCAAGGATGTGTTACCGAAAGGCGCCATGCTTGTTGGACAGGTGGATGAATTGTCTCAAGACGAATCGTTAGCGGACATTTTTTCTTTTGCGCCGCCGGAATTGGCCAAGCCGTCCGCGCTGAGTGTCGCGCGATTGGGCCTGGAAAAATTCAAGGCGAACGAAATCGCCCAATTCGAAACGCTGGAACCGATGTATTTTCAAGAATTCATCGCCGGCAAGCCAAAGCCGAGGTGAGCTTTCGCCACAGCGAGTGACAATTCGGTTTTGGCAGAAAAAGATGTGAATTCCCGAACGCTGACGATTCGAACGCTAAACGAGGACCATCTTGCTAAAGTGGCGAATCTGGACGAGTCCCTATTTACCTCGTCCTGGTCGATCGATTCTTTTCGAAAAGATTTGTTAAATAAAGTCTCGGCCAATTATGTTATTTGTGACGGCGATCAGATTATTGGTTATGCCATCACCTGGAAAATCGTCGACGAATTACAGATCAATAAAATTGCCGTCATTCCGGATTACCGAAATCGCGGCATCGCCTCGTGGATGCTCGACTTTATTTTGCACGAGGCCGAAAAATGCGAACAAACAAGTGCCTTTATTGAAGTGCGACAATCAAACGCGAGCGCCATTCATCTTTATAAAAAGTTTGGTTTTGAAGAGATCGGCATTCGCCGCAATGATTATGACGCGCCGAAAGAAGATGCGTTGTTGATGGTTAGAAAGTTTTAATGGAGAAGTAAAATGGCGTGGTTTAAACGGGCCAAGGAAGGTTTTTCCGGCCAGGATAAAAAAAGCTTGCCGGACGGTGTCTGGATCAAGTGCCAGAACTGCAACGAAGTGTTGTATAAAAAAGAGCTCGAGAAAAATTTCTCGGTCTGCAACAACTGTGGTTATCATTTTCGCATCAACTGCGATGATTATATCAATATCATATGTGACCCCAACTCTTTTTACGAAACCGAGGCATCGATACAATCCATTGATCCGCTGAAATTCAAGGATTCGGAAAAGTATGCGGATCGCCTGAAAAAAGCGACGGCAAAGACCAGCCTCAACGAAGCGGTGAAAACCGGCACGGGCAATATCAACGGTTTGCCGGTGGTTCTTGCGGTTATGGATTTCCGTTTTGGGGGTGGCAGCATGGGATCGGTCGTCGGCGAAAAGATTGCCCGCGCGGCGATGCTAGCGCAACGGCGCAAATTTCCATTCATCGTCATTTCGGCATCGGGCGGCGCTCGCATGCAGGAAGCCGCCTATTCGCTCATGCAAATGGCGAAAACCTCGGCGCGTCTGGCCATGCTGTCTGAAGCCAAACTGCCGTTTATTTCTATTTTAACGCATCCAACGACCGGCGGCGTCACCGCCAGTTTTGCCATGCTTGGCGATGTGATCCTCGCTGAACCGAAAGCGCTTATTGGTTTTGCCGGCCCGCGCGTCATCAAACAAACTATTGGTCAGGATTTGCCCGAAGGTTTTCAGCGTTCGGAATTTTTGCTCGAACACGGCTTTATCGATGCCATTGTCGAACGCAAAAATTTAAGAGAAAAACTGCACGAGATTCTCACCTTTTTTGTTGATGGGAAACGAGACTCGGCGCAAACGGTACCAAAAAACTTTATGTGAGGCACCTTGTGAATGTTTTACTCACTAACGATGATGGCATTAATGCTCCAGGATTAGCGGCGCTGGCAGAGGCGATGTCCCAGATCGCGAACATTAGTATTGTGGCCCCGGCAACCGAAATGAGCGCGGTCGGCCACGCCATCACCTTGAGCGATCCGCTCAAAGTGACCGAGTTCAAAAAGAACGGTAAATTCTTTGGTCACGCGGTCAGCGGCACGCCGGCCGATTGCGTAAAACTCGCGCACTGGGTGTTGATGAAAGATCAACCCAAACCCGACCTGCTGATTTCCGGCATTAATCTCGGTTCAAACACCGGCATCAACACCATCTATTCGGGAACCGTATCGGCCGCCACCGAAGGCGCGATTCTCAACATTCCGTCGTTCGCCATTTCGTTAACCACCTTTGTTGAGCCAGATTTCTCCGCGGCAGCGCAATTTGCGGCGAAATTTGCGCCGTTATTTTTAAACTACACGTTGCCCAAAGGCGTTTACCTCAACATCAATGTTCCGGCTGTCCCTGCGGATCAGATTAAGGGTA
>CAYSNA010000651.1:703-2662 GCA_964432185.1 uncultured Cytophagia bacterium | reverse complement strand
AAAACAATGACCGGCGCGGAGATCTTTTTCGAATGTCTCAAGCGCGAAAAAGTCGAACATATTTTCGGCTATCCCGGCGGTGCGGTGCTGCCGATTTATGATGCGTTGTATGATGTCAAATTTCTGGAGCACATTCTGGTGCGTCATGAGCAGGGCGCCACGCATGCGGCTGAAGCCTACGCCAAAGCCACGGGCAAACCGGGGATCGTTCTTGTCACCTCCGGACCGGGCGCAACCAATACCGTAACCGGCATCGCGGATGCGTATATGGATTCCATTCCGATGGTGGTTTTTACCGGCCAGGTCACCAGCAGCCTCATCGGCAACGATGCTTTCCAGGAAGCCGACACCACCGGCATCACGCGTTCCATCACCAAATGGAGCGCGCTGGTTAAAGAGGCAAAAGATTTGGCGCCGACCATCCGCAAGGCTTTTCATATTGCCACCACCGGGCGTCCCGGTCCGGTTGTGGTTGATATTTGCAAAGACGCGGTGCAAAATCACGCTGAATTTGATTACCCGGAAGAATTAAAAATCCCCGGTTACAAACCGCAGGTGAAGGGACACCCGGTCAGCATTGAAAAAGCCGTCGATGCGATCAAGCGGTCGAAAAAGCCGCTCATTTACGCCGGCGGCGGCGTCATTCTTTCCGATGGCGGCGACGAGCTGAAAAAATTCGCGCATCAGACCGGCATGCCGGTGACCTTGACGTTGCACGGTCTTGGCGGTTTTCCCGGCACCGATCCGCAATTCCTCGGCATGTTGGGCATGCACGGCACTTTTGCCGCCAACATGGCGACGAACGAGTGCGACTGCCTCATCGCCGTGGGCGCGCGATTTGACGACCGCGTCACCGGCAAGCTGGATGCCTTTGCCACCAAAGCGAAAAAAATCCACATCGACGTCGATCCGTCGTCCATCAATAAAAATATCAAAGTTGATTATCCGATCGTCGGCGATGTGCGGGAGATCCTCATCGAATTAAATAAACATCTCAAAGATAAAATGGAGCTGGATGAGTGGTGGAATCAGCTCAATGAATGGAGAAATGCGTGTCCGCTGGATCTGCCTGAAGAAGACGGCAACCTGCGGCCGCAAAATATTCTACGCAACATGTCTGATCGTCTCAAAGGTAACGCCGTAGTGTGTACGGACGTCGGTCAAAACCAAATGTGGAGCGCGCAGTACATTTTGTACGATAATCCGCGTTCGCACATCACCTCCGGCGGTCTGGGTACAATGGGATTTTCCGTGCCTGCGGCTGTCGGCGCGGCATTTGGCGTGAAAGATCGTCCGGTTCTCTCCATTTCCGGTGACGGCGGCTTTCAGATGAACATTCAGGAACTGATCACGGCCGCGTATTACAAGCTGCCGATCAAATTCATCATTTTTAACAACAGCTATCTCGGCATGGTTCGCCAGTGGCAGGAGCTGTTTCACGAATCGCGCTTCTCGTACACCAACCTCGGTCCGAGCAATCCGGATTTCATTATGGTGGCGAAAGGCATGGGCGTGCAGGCCAAACAGGTTGACAAACCGGAAGACGTGGACAACACGCTGGATTGGCTTTTTAGCGTTAATGATGGGCCGGCGCTGGTGGAATTTATCACCGTAAAAGAAGAGATGGTGTTTCCCATGGTGCCGAGCGGCGCGGCGGTGAATAACATGCTTTTAAAACGCCTTGATCCGAACAAGTATGAGCTTTTATAGGATTCTGGAAACTGGACTTTATAGTCGCCGGCATCCAGAATAAAAATCTAGTATCTTGTGATACTTTTTTGTTCTAAAAACATAAACCTTACGAGGGATAGAATGTCTCCAAAAACGTTATTTGAAAAAGTATGGGATAATCACGTTGTTGTGCAGGACGCCAATTCTCCGGCGGTGCTGTACATCGACCTGCAATTGGTACACGAAGTTACATCGCCGCAAGCCTTTTCCGGTTTGCGCGAAAAGGGC
>CAYSNA010000651.1:0-693 GCA_964432185.1 uncultured Cytophagia bacterium | reverse complement strand
TCACAGTGCGTCGTCCGTCGCAAACGGTCGCGACCATGGATCACTCGATTCCAACAACCGATCCGTCGCTGCCGATTTTGGACAAAATCGCCCTGGCGCAATTAGAGCAGTTGGAAAAGAATTGCGCCGAATTTGGCATTCCGCTCTACGGCTGGAAGAGCGACAATCGCGGCGTCGTGCATGTCATCGGCCCGGAGATGGGATTTACCCAACCCGGCATGACCATTGTCTGCGGCGACAGCCACACCGCCACGCACGGCGCGTTTGGCGCTTTGGCATTTGGAATCGGAACCAGCGAGGTGGAGCATGTCCTTGCCACCCAAACGCTTTTGCAGCGCAAACCCAAAACCATGCAGGTGGATATTAACGGCACGCTCGGCAAAGGCGTGACCGCAAAGGACATCATTTTGGCGTTGATCGCCAAAATCGGCGTTGGCGGCGGCACCGGCCACGTCATCGAATACACCGGCTCTGCCATTCGTGCGCTGTCCATGGAAGGTCGTATGACCGTGTCGAATATGAGCATCGAATGTGGCGCGCGCGCGGGCATGATCGCGCCGGATGAGACGACGTTCGACTACATCAAAGGTCGCAAGTACGCTCCCAAGGGTGCGGAGTGGGACGCGGCGGTCGAATCGTGGAAACAATTGGTTACTGACGAGGGTGCGCAATATGATACAGTCGTCAAATTAA
>CAYSNA010000650.1:0-2671 GCA_964432185.1 uncultured Cytophagia bacterium | reverse complement strand
ATTCGTTATTCCAAAGAACTTAATTATTAACAACTTTTTTAACATACGAGGTTGCAAAGAGCGCGGAGATAAACTCTTAAACTCTGCGTTCTTTGCGCCCTCTGCGTTTCAAGAGCGTTTTCGAAACAAAAATGTTAAAAGGTAAAAGATGGCGGGACCTCTTCGGTTCCCCACGTTTTATTCGGCCGCGGCCCCATCTCAAAAATCAACTCGCCACCGTTGACGATATCCTCATGCACCAACCATGCTTTGTTCAACGGTTTGCCGTTTAATGTCGCGGACTGGATATATTTATTCTGCGATGAATTACCATACGCCTTCACGACAAACGTTTTGCCATTCGGCAACTGCACGGTCATTTCCTCAAATAACGGCGTGCCGATGACATAAACCGGCATACCCGGCGCCACGGGATAAAATCCCAGCGCGGAAAAAATGTACCAGGCGCTCATGGCGCCGCCGTCTTCATCACCGCAGATGCCCATGAGGTCGTTGCGGAACCACGTGTCCATGAGCATGCGCAGACGCTTTTGCGTGCGCCACGGCTCACCGGCATAAACGTACATATAGGGAATATGAAAACTCTGCTCATTGCCCATGACGAATTGCCCAACCATGCCCGTACCGTCCGGAATATCCGCGGTTTGATGCCAGCGGCAATATCCGTACATCGGTTCTTCGTAAAGCCCGTTCAGCCGCTCGACAAAACGATCCGGACCGCCCATGAGATTGATCAACCCGGCGACATCATGCTGTACATTGAAAGAATAGGTCCACGAACTCACTTCGGCAAAATACTCGCGGCAGCCGAATCCGGCGGAGTTGATCGGATTGAACGGCTCGGCCCAGGAACCGCCTTCTTTTTTCGGCGACATAAATCCGGTGTCGGCATTGTAAACATGTTGATAATTTTTGCCGCGTTTGAGAAAGGCCGTTTTGACATCGTCTTTGCCGAGTGAACCGGCCAACTGCGCCAGACACCAATCATCGTACGAGTGCTCCAGAGTGACGGCCACGGATTGCCGCAGTTCCGTCGGATGAACCTCCGGCACGGTTTCCGGCGCGCCGGGATCGAGAGCCGGCACATAGCCGTGCTGACGATAAAAATCATCCAGCACCGTTGCCGGACCTTCGCGCCACGGCAGCATGGTGCCTTGTGTCGCATTTTTCACCAGGCCTTCGTAAGCCAAATCAATGTTAAAATTTTGCACGCCTTTCATCCACGCATCCGCAATAATGGAGGCCTGGTGATGGCCGATCATGCCGCCCATATCGCCGTATGCCTGCGGAAACGACGGCATCCAGCCGCTCTGCTCATACATGCGTACATACGATTGAATCATATCCGCCTGCTGCGCCGGATCGAGAATGAGCCGCAGCGGATGATGAGCGCGAAACGTGTCCCAGCTCCAGTCATCCACGTAAAACGGGCGGTCGTCTGTGTGAATTTTGCTATCATAGGCGCTGTAGTATTGCCCGTCCTCGGTAATGTTGACCATGCGTTCGTAGGTGCGGTAAAACGCCGTGTAGAACACGGTCTTTTGATCCTCGGTGCCGCCGCTGATTTTGATTTTATTCAACGCCTCGTTCCAAATATCGCGTCCGTTTTGTTTGATGTTTTCGAAAGTCAACGCGCGAATCTCTTCACTATTCTTTTTCGCCTGCTCATAGCTGATAAACGAGACGCCGTATTGGATGTCCAGATTTTTGCTGTCGAATAGGAGATATAAGCCAGCTTTATCGCCCTCGGCGCTTGTTGCATTTTTCGTCACGTTTTCAGCAATAAAACTGCCGGATGCCGTGATGGGGTGGCTGAGTCTCAACCAGACATATTGCCGTGTGCCGCTGACAATTTCCGAAGCCGTTACGGTTTTTTCGTCAATAATGTTGAGCTCGACTTTTTCGTCTCCCCGGAGCACGATGAATGAATTTGAGACTGGAAAGGTGAATCGATACATGGCCGATTGATGCGCCGGCGTGAACTCGGCGAGGATTTCATTGTCCTCCAGCAACACCGAATAATAGTAGGGTTTGACTGTTTCAAAGTCGTGGTCATAAGTTGACGCCATATTATCAGAGTTTACATCCACATCACCAAGGCCCGGCATAATGGACAAAATCGGTTTTTGCCGATGTCCGGGAAAATTGATCGGCAGTCCGTAAATTTTCGAGGCGACGAAATGATCTGAAATGCCGGAATTTTTGATCGGATTGAATCGCAGCATACTGTTGGGCAGATGCACGGTGTTATAGGTTGGAATCAGCAAATGGCTGATACCGCCGATGTGCGGATTGACATAGTCGACTGGATCTTTGGCAAAAAGCGAAATCGACCACACGAAGATGAGAACAAAAGATATAGATCGCATTTTAGTTTCACCTTTATTTGTGAAGAGATGCCCGCGGAACACACTGAATACGCGGAATCTAAGTTTCCGCGCCAGTCAGCGTGTTCGGCGGGCTATACAATTTTATTTTGAAAACGAATACGGAAAATCCTCTGCATGAATACCACGTGTTTTATTTGGCGTGTCTGACATGTCAATCGAAATCGTTGCGCCTTTTTGGAGTTCGCTAAAGTTGAGATAATTTTTCGAATAGGGCGAACCGTTAAAGGTCATGGAATTTATGTAGCGGTTGTCCGCGCTGTTGTTTGGCGCGTTAATTTCGA
>CAYSNA010000649.1:0-2675 GCA_964432185.1 uncultured Cytophagia bacterium | reverse complement strand
GATTTTGCGCTGTACTCGTGCCGCCATCACCAAAGGTCCATGCCCAACTGGTAATCTCGCCCGTCGATAAATCGGAAAAATTCACATCCAACGGTTTGTTGCCGGAGGTCGGCGTGCCGGAAAAATTAGCAACCGGGGCCGGCGTGGTTACGGTAATATAATTGGTTTTGGTTTCCGTATCCGAACCGCCGGGGCCGGTGACCGTCAAGGCAACCGTATAAGTACCGGCGTTGGCATAGGTATGCGACGGATTCTGCGCCGTGCTCGTGCCGCCATCGCCAAAGGTCCATGACCAACTGGTAATGTCACCCGTCGATAAATCGGAAAAATTCACATCCAACGGTTTGTTGCCGGAGGTCGGCGTGCCGGAAAAATCGGCGCTCGGCGGTTGAACCGCCGCTTCGAGATACAAATCATCGGCAACATCACTGCCCGCCGTGGTCATAACGACGTCAACCGTGCCGGTCTCGCCATTGGCCGTATTGGTCACATCAACGCGCAAAACCTCGCCCGCGCTCCAGGCGGATGGAAAATTTCCCACACCAACAGACCAGTAACCGCCCGAATAACTCGCACCGGTCGACGACTCGGTCTGGACTTCACCTGGGCGGGCTGTTATGTAGGCGTTAAAGGTGATATCGCCATTTGGCGGCACCGAAGAATTGCTATTAAAGACTTTGCCGTACGCCGTGTGCGGCGTTCCACCCAGAGCCACACTCGCCCAGCTACCAACCAGCAAAAAAATAATTGATAGCATCACTAACGCTTTGTCAAACTTCATACTCACCTCGTAAATAAGTAAACTGTTTGTGAAATTTGGTGATTTATTAAAACAGCATCGTCCTGGCGGCCAAAGGACCGCCAAGACCTGCCTTATAATTTACTTTGCAAACACCATTTTGATCGTCTTGTGCCAATCGCCGCTTTCAATGCGACAGAGATAAACGCCCGAGCTGGCAAGAATTCCGGTCTCGTCGCGGCCATCCCACACAAGCTGATGATAGCCGGCATTTTTCTGCTCATGCAGCAGCGTCCGAATCAAACGTCCGTTCATCGAATAGATTGAGACCTTGACAACATCCGCCGCCGGCAGACCGAAACGCAGCGTTGTCGATGGATTAAACGGATTCGGATAATTCGGCAGCAGTTCGAACTCATCGGGAATTTCTGTCGTCTCAACATTCGAAAGGATACCCAGCGTCATGTCCTCGCCTTTGTCGGAACCGGCAAAAGTCAGGACAACATCCTGGCGGCCGTAGACAACACCGGCAACGTCGACCAGTTCAACGCGCACGCGTTCATCCGCCTGCCAGCGCGTGTTAAAGTTTCCAACACTGATCCACCAGTACTCCTTATCAAAACCGGTACCGACCATGTTATCGGTCAACACCTCATGTTCACGACCAATAATCCAGGCGCGCAATTGCAAATCGTTTTGTTCCGGAGCAGAAACAAAACGGCCATATACGGTGTGCGGTACATTGCCGCTAACCTGTTGCGACAACGTTTTATCCAGAGAATTGGAAGCCAGTTGCGACGCCGCAGCGCCGCCGCTCGGCCACGTCGTAGCGGACGTTACGTTGACGTAATACGGATGCGCTGGATAAACCGGAAAATCCTGCACCGGCGTTCCGACCGGATGGCCGGACTGGCCCTGGCCGGTAACGTCCCAATAATACACGTCCGTACAATTAGGAATATCCAGACCTAATTGATCCGCCGTAGTGAGATCGCTCTTTTCAAACGGCACACCGATATGATTGATATCCGTGCTGCTTGTGGTGATCAGATCAAAAACCGGCATGGTATAAAATCCGGCGTTCGTCCAAATCGTATTGGCCGACACATTGACGATATACGGACGGCCAGCTTCGATGGCAAAATCTTCGATCGGTGTTCCTTTCGGATGGCCGATTTGTCCCTGACCGGAGGCCGACCAGTAGTACACATCCGTACAATTGGGAATGGCCTGCGCCAACTCCTCGGCCGTTGTGATGGGCAAGCGAGTGCCGGACGTGTTCATGATAACGACAAGTTCGTTAATATCCGTTGTTCCCGTGGTGAAAAATTCGATGTCAAATTCACCGGCCAGATTCGATGGAGTGGATTCGATGAGCGAGCTTAAATACAGATCGCCCGCCAGGTCACTGCCGGCGCTTGTCAACGTGACTTCAACAGAGCCGTTTTCACCATTAGTAATATTTCGAATGTCGGCGCGCAGGACTTCGCCGATAGACCAAGCTGTCGGGAAATTGCCGACCGCCACCGACCAGTAGCCCTCAGCGTAGGTACAGCCGGTTGATGTTTGGATCAAAATCTCGGACGGCCGGGTGACAATGTAGGCATCGAACTCGATGTCGCCATTGGCAGGAACCGAAGCATCTGAATTAAAAACTTTGCCGTATGCTGTGTGCGGCGTGCCGCTGATGGTATTGTGATCGTTCAGCGCCTCGTCCTGGTTCTTTACGATGCCGGCGCCTTGACTTTGACTCTGGCTTTGCGCCGAGACAAAACCAGTGACGCGATAAAAATAGTTGTTATTCACATCACCAACAACATCGGCGCCATTGCCCGTATCGGTCCATTGGATGCCGTCCGTATTGGTATCTTCATCGGTGATATGGGCAGCAATTCGATTTGTGCCGTTTCCAGTGTCCGGTACAAAATCATAGCTG
>CAYSNA010000648.1:0-2690 GCA_964432185.1 uncultured Cytophagia bacterium | reverse complement strand
CGAGGCGTGGGTGACGCCGGCTCCGCTTCGCCGTACAACGCGGCGCTCGCTGACTCAAAATCGAGACGGGTCTGGTCTCGATTGAAATTTTTCATATCATCCACGAGCGAGGAACGAAAGCGCGGTCGCCTCAGCGGCAGGGATAATTCGGACGGGCGCACATCCGGGATGATGTGATCCGTCGCCAGGGCACGCTTGACAGCGCCGCGCACCAGCGAAAACAGCATGTGCTGATCGGCAAATTTGATTTCGCTCTTGGTCGGATGCACATTGACATCGAGGCGGTCAGGATCAATATGAAAAAATAAAATATAGATGGGAAAACGGCCCTTCGGCAAAAGCTCGCCATAGCCGGACAACACCGCGGCGGACAGCGTTCGATCATTGATAAAGCGAGAATTGACGAAAAAATATTGTTCACCGCGCGATTTGCGTACAATTTCAAAATTGCCGAGAAAACCATTCACCGTGAATGCGGCATTTTCTTCGGTTATCGGCAGCAGGCTGTCGCCGACATTTTGTCCCAATACCTCGGAGATGCGCTGCTGCAAATCGCTTTTTTTCAGGCTGAACACTTGATTGTCTTCGTGATAAAGCGTAAAACTGATGTCCGGATGCGCCAGGGTAAAGCGGTTGATCACACTGAGGATATGCCGATATTCGGTGGAGGTGGCGCGCAAAAACTTGCGTCTCGCCGGCGTGTTGAAAAAAATATTTTTGACGGAAATCGTCGTGCCGCTGTTGCCGCCCGTGCTGCCGATATTCGACACGACGCCGGCTTCTATCGTAATCTGCGTCCCTTCGATGTGCCCGCGCGGCACAGTTTTCATCTCCACGCGCGCCACAGATGCAATGCTCGCCAGCGCCTCTCCACGAAAACCGAAACTGAGCACTTTTTCCAAATCTTCAAAATCATGAATTTTCGACGTCGCGTGACGCTGGAACGACATGATCGCGTCCTGCTCGGTCATACCGACGCCGTTATCAACGATTTGAATCAACCCTTTGCCGCCGTCTTTGAGTATGATGGTAATATCATCAGCCTCGGCATCAATGGAATTCTCAACCAGCTCCTTGACAACCGACGAAGGCCGATCAATCACCTCCCCGGCGGCAATTTTATTGATAACATGTTCTGAAAGTATTTTTACTTTGAAATCGTCCACCTAATCCTCAATAAATAACGAAAGAAATAATACCCAAAAAGTTTTTAACAAACAAGGAATTATTCCCCTGCCATAAGTAGTTATGATGATGGTTATGAGCATCACGGTGGATAAGCAGTACCTTGTTTTTTTTAATATTTAAAAATATTTTTACGAACAAATTATTTTTTTTCGTATGTTAGATGTAAGCAAAAGAGGATTGAATCGAGCTGAAAGGCGTTTGATAATCCCTGCACCAGATTATCCTCCACGACCCACAACTCGGGCTATGCCTGATAGTTCTAATTGGCAAAAATAAAACATTGGACTTCTTATTCTTGAAAGGATAAGTCATGAAAAAAGTTGTTATTGTTATGGTGCTCGTTTCAATGCTGTTCGCGACGCCAATGCTGGCCAAAGTTGATACTCAGTTGGTGCTGGTAAGCAACGAGAACGGTGTGCTGACAGTGGATGTTCAGGCGAAAAGTGATAACGGTGAGCCGCTTATCAGCCTGTATCGTGGTGCATTCAAAATTTCCGAAACGCTTGAAAATCGCGTTCGATACGTCGGATTTGACAATCTGGTCTTTACCGGCCCGGAGTATGAAGTTGAAATCGGTTATAGCTCCGAGTATCGAAAAATCACCTGGATTTATACCTATAACGAACAATTTGCCGGCGATTACGAATCCATTCCCGAAGAGTGGCTCAGCATTTTGCGCGTGACCATGATGTTCACGACCGGCGAGGAAAAAGCATCGCTCTCCTGGGCCGGCTCCCCCTCGTACATGGTTCTTGATGATCAGGGCAATGACATTACCGGCGATTATATGCCGATTTCGACGGATTTGCAGGATATTCCGCTGCCGGTTGAAATGAGCGCCTACTCGGCGATCATCGACAAAAACGTGGCGACCGTCTCCTGGCGCACAGAAACCGAACTGAACAACCTCGGTTTTAATGTCTATCGTAGCGAAAATGCCGAAAACAACTTTATTAAAGTTACAGAGGATCTGATTCGTGGTCAGGGTTCCACATCGATGGCCACGGATTATCAGTATATTGACAACTCGATTGACGCGAGCAAAGATTACTGGTATCTCATCGAAACGATTTCCATTGACGGCTTGAGCACCTTTTATGGCCCGATACAAGCCACGGTATCCAGCGCCATTTCACGCGATATCAATTCGGTTCCCTCGGAATTTGCACTGTTGCAAAATTATCCAAATCCGTTCAATCCGAGCACGCAAATTCGCTATGATCTGTCCACAGCCGGTCAGGTAAATCTGATCATTTACGATATTCTCGGCACAAAAGTCAGATCGCTGGTGAACGCGTACCAGCCGGCCGGCGCCTATAGCGTCACCTGGGACGGCACGGATAACAACGGCCAGCGGCTTGAATCCGGAATTTTCATTTACGAACTGCGCGCCGGTCATCATGTGCTCTATCAGAAAATGACGATGCTCAAATAGTGTGACATAAAAGATTCATAAAAAAAGCCGTCCCAACATTGAGACGGCTTTTTTTATGGGATCAATT
>CAYSNA010000647.1:0-2698 GCA_964432185.1 uncultured Cytophagia bacterium | reverse complement strand
TGTCATTTGATGCAACGACTTTAGCGAGCGGACTCTATTTTTACAAACTCACGGATGACAATCAGCAGCAGGTTCAAAAAATGATGCTGGCGAGATAGACGAAAGAAAAAATGGTTATGCCCCGGTCACGTTGTGATTGGGGCATTTTCGTTTACATACGGTCAACTTTTTCTTCAAATTGACTTTAATCCGGAGCATGGAGGCCCATATGCGCCGATCTTTGTTGTTATTTTTTCTCATTCTTGTGCAAAATATAGTCATCGGCTGCGCACCCGATCCATCGGCCTGTTTTGATGGACGGCCGATCTACCATTTTGCGCCGCCAGCCAACTGGACAAACGATCCGAACGGCCTTGTGTTCATTGACGGCGTCTATCATCTGTTTTATCAACACAATCCGTTCGGCATGACCTGGGGCCATATGACCTGGGGGCACGCCGTCAGCACCAATCTGCTCACATGGGAACACTGGCCCATCGCCATTCCTGAAGATTCGCTGATGATATTTTCCGGCAGTGCTGTATATGATAGCCTGAACACATCGGGGTTTGGCGATTCGAGTGGCTGTCTCGTGGCCATTTATACGGCGCACCGTTCCGGACGTCAAACCCAAGCCATCGCCTACAGCGTGGATAACGGACGCACCTGGAGCAAATATGCGAACAATCCGGTTATCGATCGCGGCATGGCCGACTTTCGTGATCCCAAAGTGTTCTGGTATGCGCCGGAGAAAAAATGGCTGATGGTCGTGGCGCTGCCGAAAGAGCATAGAACGGCGTTTTACAGTTCACCCAACTTGATCGACTGGGAATTGATGAGTGAATTCGGACCCGAGGGCAAAGCGGCCGGACTGTGGGAGTGCCCCGACTTGTTCGAACTGCCAATAGAAAATACGACTGAAACCAAATGGGTGCTGGTGCTGTCATCGGCCGGGCCGCACGAGGGACACGCCGGTTTGCAGTATTTTGTCGGCGAGTTCGATGGTTCGACATTCATCAATGACAATCCTGCGGACCAGATGTTGTTTATCGATTACGGCAAGGATTTTTATGCCGGTCAAACCTATAACGGATTGCCGCTCCATCGCCGTACGCTCATTGCATGGATGAGCAATTGGGCCTATGCCAACGAAACGCCCGAGAAGGGATTTCGCGGGCGCATGAGTCTGCCCCGTGTTATGTCGCTGCACAACACATCCGCCGGATTACGGCTTGCCCAACGACCTGTGTCCATGTCTTCTCTCAGCACCATCCTTGTGGACGAGAAAAACATCCCGGTCGCCCAGGTGAATCAATTGTTGGCTGATGTTCCGGCGGAAAAGGCATTTTTTATCAGCCTGAAAACAATCGACTCGTTTTCACTGGCACTAAAAGACGGAACACCTGTTTTCACCTTTGACCACAACACCAACACCGTTATTATCAATCGACAACACGACGCCAATTGTTTTGATTTTTCGGGCTACGCAACAACCGATGCAATCGAACTTTTTGATACAATTCATGCGGCTCAATTTGATTTTTATGTGGATGCCAACAGTCTGGAGATTTTTATAAACCAAGGCGCGCAGACCTTGTCGTACCTGATGTTTCCGGGCATTCGGCTCAATGATCTGCGCCTGAGCTCCGAAACAGAAATTAATGAAATCGTCGTTTCCGTGATCTCGGTTACGGATGATTAATGTGTGCGGATCACCCGAATCATCAAGGTGAAACACAGTTTAGTTGTTTAACACCATCAATGGGAGAATCAGCATGAAAGATCTGAGCAGTCTAAAGTTCGCCGGCATCAAAAGGCGCCGAAATTCCATTTTTCCGTTGAGTGTTTTTTTTCTGCTACTTTCAACCGCGCTTGTGTTGGGAGACGTCCGTCCATACCAGGCGTCCCCCATTTCTAATGACGGCAAGATTTTACTGACGCCGCAACCAGGGCCGGCGCCGCGAATCCATGGCCCGCGCTTGTTTGGCGTGCGGCCGGGACATCCATTTATTTATCGCATTCCCTGCACCGGCGAACGGCCGATGAATTTCACCGTGAACCATTTGCCGGATGGATTATCAATCGATTCAAATACCGGCATCATTCAAGGTCACGCTCCCACGATGCCCGGTGAGTATCGTGTCACTTTTATCGCGGAGAATTCAAGCGGTTTATCTGAAAAAGAGTTTACAATAGTTGTCGGTGATCAACTGGCGCTGACGCCGCCGATGGGCTGGAATAGCTGGTACATCCATTACCATCGCGTCACTGATGCCGTTATGCGTGAAGCTGCGGATATGATGGTCCTATCCGGCATGGCTGATTACGGCTACATGTATGTCAATATTGATGACTGCTGGATGCGTATCGAGCCGGAATTTTATGAAAGGGTTCGAGATCGGGTCATTGATATTGATACGGACACCATCATTGGCGACCTCCGGGACGAAAACGGAGCAGTACTGCCGAACGACAATTTCCCGGATATGAAAGCGATGACCGATTATATTCATGCCAAAGGTTTACGCGCCGGCATTTACACGTCACCCGGGCCGCGAACCTGTCAGCAATACGCCGGCAGTTATGGGCACGAAGACCAGGACGCCGAACAGTATGCCGCATGGGGATTTGATTTCCTCAAATATGACTGGTGCAGTTATGGTGATATCTACAAAGAGCGCATGAAAAAGAGCAAAGATGATCTGGCGGAGAAAAAATA
>CAYSNA010000646.1:0-2702 GCA_964432185.1 uncultured Cytophagia bacterium | reverse complement strand
AAAAAAGACCTCTGCCAAAGATCAGGGAGTAACTCGATTCGACAGAGGACCAAAATGGCCATCAAGCGCAACCTTGAGACAATATGAATTAATTATTTGTCGAGGCCATTATGTTGTTGGTTTCATGATAAAAATAATTCATTGGAAAAAGTAGTTCGTTTGCGTGACGTAACTGTGACACCACCGTGTCACGGTATCAGCGTGGATAAACCTGGATCACCCTTGCCTCCGGCCAAAAATGAAAATTTATTTGACGAGAATCATCTTTTTTAAAGCGGTTTGATGTTCTGTTTCCAGCTTGTAAAAATAGATTCCTGTATAAACCTGATGGCCATTGTCATCCAGACCATTCCAGGTTACCGAGTTGACACCGGCCGGCTCGACACCATCCACAAGTGTGCGAATGTTTTGTCCGAGCACGTTGTAAATCGTCAATGTTGTATGGCCAGCTGCATTCAGGTGATACGAGATCGTGGTTTCGGGATTGAACGGATTGGGATAATTCTGCAACAGGGCGAAAACCGCTGGCAGACGTTCAGATTCCACCGCTGAGACCGGCGAACGAACATCAATGTAATCAAGATTAAAACCGGCTTTGGCGATGAAAACTTGCAGGACATGTTGTCCTGCTGCTAACGGGATAGTGACAAAATGATCCGTTTCAGCCCACACATTCCAGACATCGCCGGTTTGATACAGCTCGATAGAATCCATCACCACATCATCAATTTTAAAATGAAGGCTGAGTGAATCATTCGGCGTACAGTAGCCAACGTAAAAATCATAATCCCCCGCCTCTTTCACATTGATGGTATATTCGTACCATTCATCATTCTGCACCCAGGCCAGCGCATAGCCGCCGCTGGGACTTTCCCAGGGACCAAACTCGACATCCGGCGCGTCACCTTTTCTGTACTCCTCATCGCCGCCGGCGCGTCCCGGCTCGCTATCGTGATAGCTGACACCCTCGCCGCCAACATCAAACTCTTCGGCCTCGATTCGGATAGGAATTTCAAAAGGCACGCCGTTGTAAGGCAACTGTTCGGTGGCTTGTTCAACAACCACGGTCGCCGTCTCGCTTTTACCTTCGTTCAGGTCGGCATCAACCGCCTTGACGTAAACCTCAAATTCACCCGGCACAACAGCTTTTGTTGACAAATCATACGGCACTGTTCGGTCCACCGCGACGAGTTCATCATTCATGTAGAGCTCAACGCGCCAAATTTGCTCCAGATTGTCGGTAACCTCGGCCGTGACGTTGAGGGACCCGCCAACGGACAACGTATTGGTCGGCAGTGTCATCGTGACGGTCGGCGCTTGACTATCCGGATCGCCGTCGACGGTCCATTTACTTTGCGTTGTTGATGCATCATAATAGCTACCGTTGATGTAAATATCCGTATCCGCCTTGAATTCATTTTTAAAATTTTTCAGCTCGATATCCGAAAAACTGATCATGACATCGATATAGGCCGTCTCGTCCATAAAATTGAACAGCGTGCCATAGGGATTATAAATCGTGCTGTTCTGGATAATCAATTCCTTGTTGTAGGTGCCGGCATGCGCCGAGATGACGCGATTATCGCTGCCGCGGCCGTTTGAGCCCTGAATCGTGACATTTTTGAACACACCACGGGCGCCGCTGCCGTAACTGCCCCAGCCAAACTGAATGGGCACGGCGTTCTGGATCATGTCGATGACCGTGTTTGTCACCAGAATATCAAAATAAACTTTGATGACATCATCACCGGTGGAAAAGTAGCAGCTATCGACGGTAGAGCCGTGACCGCCGGTAAAGCCGTCGCTGTGATTGCCGAAACCGCCGCGGTCGTCAATAAAATCAACTTTTTTGGCGTGCACGGGAAATCCCCAGCCGCGCACATGATAGGACATGGGATTGAGCGAGGTGAAATTTTCCAGATAGAGCGTGCCGCCGTAATTGAGAAACTGGCAATAGTGCCATTCGTCCCAATCGGCGCCGCTGGGATTATTTTTGTCAGCCCAATCCTGCAGCGGCGTGCCGTAGACGACGGATGTTTTTCGATCCATACCGACGATCGTCAAATCAGCATAACTGTGGAACGCGCCGGTCACCGTGACATCTGCATTGATGACAATTTTTTTGACCTCGGTCGGCACCTGCCAGATGAAAAACTTGTCATCGGGCGCGTCAAAATGAAAGGTGCCGGAGCTGTCAAATGTGACGGTGGACGTCGCCGCATCCCAGCGATAGGTGCCGGAAAATGCCGTATCCAAAATTGGGACGGGATTATCAGCACCATAAAATGGCGCTGCGCCGTCCTCAAATCCGCCGTTTTGCAGGGATTGCGACATGGCGGAAAAAGACAGCGTTTTCATCAGTATGAGCGACAAGACAAAGACATTTAAAATTTTTCGTTTCATAGCATTTTTCCAATTTATTCATACAACATGTAATGGACGCCTTGCTTGATTTACCAGATATAACCTGAAATGCTCATTGCCACGGAGGCACAGAGGACACAGAGTTTTATTCTAAAAAGCGTCACAATTAAGATGCAGTCCCATATTTCTTAACTTTGTTGTCACTACCGGACACATTGTGGATAGAACGCGGATTTAACGGATCAGATGGATGAACACGGATTTAAAACTACCTTCTATCCGTTTTCATCCGTTCAATCCGTTTAATCCGTGTTCCATCTATGAAAATCTCAGATTTA
>CAYSNA010000645.1:1843-2715 GCA_964432185.1 uncultured Cytophagia bacterium | reverse complement strand
GAACGATCCAAATAACCGCGCGCCAGACCGGCGCCGGCAATATACAGTTCACCGGGTACGCCAATGGGCGATAACTGTTGTCGTGGATCGAGAACATAAAAATCGGCATTGTAAACCGCTTTGCCGATGACCGGTTTTTTCTGCTGCGGCAATACGCGATAGATCGTCGAATCAACCGTACACTCTGTGGGGCCGTACATGTTGAAGAAGCGAATATCCGACTGCGCAATGGCCTGCCACATGACATCATCGATGGCCTCGCCGCCCGGCAGCATGGCAGTGGGCCGCCACAAATCGTCATCCAGCAAACCTTCCTGGATCATCACTTTGAGCTGCGACGGCACGCAATCGACAACATGCAATTGATGTGTGCTGATGAACCGGCGAAACGCCCGGCCATCGGCGCGAAAGTCCTGCGGCACAATGTAAAGGCCGTGACCGAACATCAACATAACGACCTGTTGAACCGAGGCATCAAACGCCAGCGGCGCATTCAAACTGATGCGCGCCTGTTCGACGTCGAGATTGTCATACACGGTTTCTTTCAAATTCCAGACGAGATTCAACAAACTGTCATGTTGAACAACGACGCCTTTGGGCGTGCCGGTGGAACCGGAGGTAAAAATGGCATAAGCCGGATGCTGCGGTAGTGTGAGATTTTGCGGATTATCATCCCGTTCCTTCTGCCACAACTCTTGATCGGAATCAAGAGAAAAAACCGGAATGGTCGCATCAATATCCTCAAGATGTCGGCGTACATCCGACAATGTCAAAATGACCCTGGCGCGGCCATTGTACATGAGAGCCAGTCGATCTTTGGGATATTTGGAATCCGATTGCACATAAGCCGCACCGGCCTTTAAAATCGCCAG
>CAYSNA010000645.1:0-1833 GCA_964432185.1 uncultured Cytophagia bacterium | reverse complement strand
CATGTAAAGACCAACAAAATCTTCCGGACCAACACCGCGCTTGCGCAGAAAATGCGCAATTTTATTGGCGCGACGATCGAGTTCGCCAAAGGTGATGGTCTGATCTTCAAAGCACACGGCGACGGCATCGGGTGTTTGTTCAGCCCAAGCGGCAACGCCCTGATGGAAAAGCGGTGCAGTCGGAAAATCTCGTCGCGGCGAGCGCAGTTTGGATAAAATAAAATCAAGCTGATTTTCGGACAAAATGGGTACATCTCGAAGCGGTGCAGCAGGCAACTCGGCAATATGAGTTAACAGCACATGAAACTGATCGATCATCCGATCAATCGTGGAGCGTTCAAAAAGATCCACATCATAAACAAGCGTTGTGGACAATTCATTGTCAATAACAGAAACAGTGGCGGCCAGATCAAATTTTGCCGCCTCACCGGCGACTTCAAACGGTTTCAGTTCCAGATCGCCCATATGAATGGTGGCAGAAGGTTGATCACCATAAGAAAAAGAAACCTGATACAGCGGCGTGCGGCTCATGTCGCGCTCCGGCGCCAGCTTTTCCACGATCATCTCGAACGGTACGTCCTGGTGCGCATAGGCCTCAAACGCCGTTTTTTTTGTCTGCTGCAAAAAGTCCATAAACGGCATTGAGCCGTCAAACACGCCGCGGATAACCAGACTATTGACGAAAAAACCGATGAGCGGTTCGATTTCCTTGCGATTTCGATTGGCGATGGGTGTACCAACGGCGATATCGTCCTGGTTCGTCAATCGATATAAATAAACCTGCCAGGCGGCGAGATAAAAAATAAACGGCGTCACGCCGGATTTTTCAACAAGAGTAGTAAGTTTGTTTTTGATCCCGCCCGGGAGAGTTTTGGTAATGGAACTGCCGCGCGATCCTTTCATAGCCGGCCGGGGAAAATCCGTCGGCAGCTCCAGAACCGATGACAAACCGGCAAGCTGATTCGTCCAATAACCGAGCTGTTTGTCCAGCACCTCGCCCTGCAGATATTTACGCTGCCAGGTGGAAAAATCCGCATACTGGATGTTGAGCGGCGGCAATGCAGGCGCTTGACCTTTTTCAAGCTGCTGGTAGATTTGCGTCAATTCCCGGACAAAAATTTGAATCGACCAGCCATCCGAGATGATGTGATGCATATTGATCAGCAGCACGTGCTCATGTTCGCCCGTACGGTATAGCCGCACGCAAAAAAGCGGCAGTTTGGTCAAGTCGAAAGGGGTGGCGGCTACCGCTCTAAATTTTTCATTTATTATTATGGCTTGCCGCTCGGCCTGAATATCGGACATATCCTGAAATTCAAAATCGAGTTTTGTTTCCTCGGCGATAATCTGGATCGGCCTGGCTTTGATAGTGGCAAAACGAGTGCGCAACACCGCGTGGCGATCCGCCATAACGCGCAGGCTCTCTTGAAACACCTCGACATTCAAGGCGCCATTTATACGAACAGTCAGAGGAATATTATACGCCGGACTCTGCGGATCGAGCTGGAACAACATCCACAGGCGCTGCTGCGCAAAAGACATGGGATAGGATTTGAGGCTTGCCGCCTTGTTTTTCAGTTTTTCGGCAAGAAGTTTCCGTTGTTCGGGAGTTAAAGTATCAAGTGCCATACGAACAGTGCTTAACCTTCATCGAGTAATAATTTCAATTCTTCATCAGACAGACTATCAAGTTCCGACATCAAATCAACAGCGTCTTCGTCCGCCTGTTCGATGCGTTGATGCTCCATCGCTCCACCATTTTCCCGAATATCCTCAATGGCCACCGCCAGCTCGGCAATCGTCGGTTTTTCAAAAACGGTGATTAGTGGAATG
>CAYSNA010000644.1:0-2715 GCA_964432185.1 uncultured Cytophagia bacterium | reverse complement strand
GTGTGGGTGAACGGTCAGCGTGTTGGTTTTCACGCCAATGGGTACATGCCGTTTTATTATGACATCACGCCGCACCTTTTGCCCGTCGGTCAAGAGAACCTCATCGCGGTGCGCGTGCAAAACATGGGCGACAACTCGCGCTGGTACAGCGGCTCGGGTTTATATCGGCATGTCTGGCTCACCGTTGTTCATCCGGTGCATGTCGATGTGTGGGGCACGTTTGTCACCACGCCAAAGGTGTCGGAAAAATCAGCGGATGTGAATATCAATGTGACGCTCAACAATAAGATGGATGAAGCGGCGGCCATTTCTGTTCGCACAAAAATAATCAATGCGAAAAATGAACAGGTGGCGAAAGACACGCAAAACATAACGGTTAGCGCCTCTTCACGTCAAGAGCTTGATCAAAAATTAACACTGAACAAGCCGCAGCTGTGGTCGCCGAATTCGCCGTCGCTCTATCGAGCTGAAACGACGATTTTAATAAATGGGCAAAGTATTGATCGTATCGAGACCACGTTTGGTGTCCGTTCAATCGAATACAGCGCGGAAAAAGGATTTTTGTTAAATGGGATTCCGACACTTTTAAAAGGCGCCTGCATTCACCACGACAACGGCATTCTCGGATCAGCCGCCTACGATCGCGCCGAAGAACGCCGCGTGGAGATTTTAAAAGCCAACGGGTACAACGCCATCCGCACGGCGCACAATCCGCCGTCAAAACAATTTCTTGATGCCTGCGATCGTCTCGGTGTGCTGGTCATCAGTGAAACGTTTGACACATGGGAAGCGGCGAAAAAGCCGCAGGGCGTGCACCGCTTTTTCCGCTACACCTGGCAGGACGAGTTGACTCATTTCATCAAACGCGACCGCAATCATCCGAGCGTGATTATGTGGAGTATTGGCAATGAAATTCGCGAGCGCGCCACACCGCGTGGATTGGAAATCGGCAAAGCCCTGATTGATCACGTTCACAGCCTGGACAGCACGCGTCCCGCGACAAACGCCATTTGCGAGTTCTGGGACAGCCGCGGCAAAACCTGGGAGGATACGGCGCCGGCATTTGCGCTGCTCGATGTGCATGGCTACAACTATCAGTGGGAGCGCTACGAGGAGGACCACGAGAGCTACCCGGAGCGAATTATTGTGGGCACCGAGTCCATTGCGCTCGACGCGCTGCAGAACTGGCAGCTCGTTGAACAACATCCGTACGTCATTGGCGATTTTGTCTGGACCGGCATGGATTATTTTGGCGAATCCGGATTGGGCTACTCGGTGTATGTTGATCCCGATGTGGAGCTACGACATACCCGCCCGTGGCCGTGGTTTAATGCCTGGTGCGGCGACATTGACATCATCGGCAACAAAAAACCGCAATCTTTTTATCGCGATGTGGTCTGGGGTGAAAGCCAGTTGGAGATGGCCGTGCACGCGCCGATCCCGGACGGCAAAAAAGAGATCGTCAGTTTTTGGGGATGGCCGGATGAAGAACTATCGTGGAATTGGGCCGGTCACGAAGGCGAGCCGCTGAAAGTCTCGGTCTATTCCTCATGGCCGACTGTTCGTCTGGAATTGAACGGAAAAGTGATCGGTGAAAAATCGATTCATCTCGACTCCAGCATCACCGCCGTATTTGACGTGCCGTACGAAGCGGGTGAGTTAAAGGCCATCGCACTCAAAGATAGAAAAGCCGTTGCGGAAAAAATCCTGCAAACCACCGGCGTTCCGGCGGCCATTCAGCTTAACGCGGATCGGCCGGTGATTCGTGCGGATCGAAACGACCTGGCCTTTATCGCGGTGAGCATCGTTGATGAAAACGGGCGAATCGTGCCGAACGCAGAGCATTCAATTCAGTTTGATATTAAAGGCGCCGGGGAAATTTTAGCGGCCGGCAATGCCAGTCCAGATCAGATGGCCAGTTTTCAGCAGCCGCGGTGCGTAACATGTCGCGGCCGGGCGCTGGTGGTCATTCGCCCTACGCAGCACAGTGGGCAGATCGAATTAACGGCCACCTCGGATGGGTTAACACGCGATTCGATTATTTTTCAAACGCATTAGACGAACAAAACTTTTTTGAGCAAAAAGCGCGTAAAGAGCATTGGACACGGATAAACGCGGATGGAACGGATTGACACGGATTCGTGACATGTATGATTGGCGAAAATCGCCAAAATTCCAATCCGTTTTTATCTGTGCGCATCCGTGACCAATGCTTCTTTTTAAAACCAGCTATTGGCGGCTCGGCAAAAGTTAATTCATAAATTCAAGTCCGGAATCCTGCACTGGCTTTCAACTGAATCAATTCCCTCTGTGTTGCATCTAACCTGCAAAACTAAAAAAACATCTCAAGGTCATCTATGAAAAAAGTACTCATCCTTGGCGGCGGCTTTGCCGGCGTGGAAGCCGCGATCGACTTGCGCAAAAAAAAGTATGACGTCACACTGGTGAGCGACCGCGACTATTTATACCTGTTCCCCACCTCCATCTGGATTCCTACGCGCAACGCCGAATTTGAGGACGTCTGCGTTGACCTCGGTCAATTGCAAAAGGCGCATGGTTTTGAGTTGCTTGTCGATAAAGTCACGGCCATTCAGGCACGAAAAAATAAAGTTGAATTGCACAGCGGGCGTGTGATCGACGATTACGATTATCTCATCATCGCCTTTGGCGCGCACAAGATGAAACATCCCGGGCTTGAAAACATCGTGTCCATTT
>CAYSNA010000643.1:0-2733 GCA_964432185.1 uncultured Cytophagia bacterium | reverse complement strand
GGCGGCCGCATGAATATCTTTGCGGCATTAAAAAGCGTAACACCGGTACAGTGACATCAAAATAGCAATCCCTCCTTGCACCCCCCGTTGTCTTTTTCTCGGGGGGTGTTTCATTTTTTGAAAATGTTGTGTAACTTTCCTACGTAACTTTCCACATTCCCGCCGGCTTTCCTGTCGCACGTGAAAAGGCATGCCGCAGCGCAAAAATTTATTTTTCTCATTTTTGAATCAAAAGCCGGAGCGGGAAGATTCTTTTACACTTTTCTGTTTTATACCCCCTGTATTTAGAGAGGAGAACGTGAAACAACAGAGTCAGATCATCAGAGGACAAGCGGAGCGCTCACAGCACCGCGAACATTCATCGCCCATTTATATGACCTCCAGCTTTGTTTTTGACGATGCGGAACATGCGCGCGCCCTTTTTGCCGAGGAGGTGAACGGCGATATTTACACTCGCTATTCCAATCCCAATTTGAGCGAGCTTGTGGATAAAATGGTGCACCTGGAAAACGCCGACGCGGGCCTGACCTTTGCCTCCGGTATGGCGGCTATTTTTGCGGCGTTGGCCGGCTTGCTGAAAACCGGCGATCATGTTGTCGCCTCTCGATCGCTGTTTGGCTCTACGGTCAAGCTGCTCGCGGATCTCCTGCCGCGCTGGGGCATCACAACGACTTTTGTTGATGCCGACAAACCGGAGCAGTGGGACGAGGCCATTCAGCCCAATACCAAAATGCTGTTCGCCGAAACGCCGTCCAATCCCGGCCTGGATGTGATTGATTTGGCGCGAATAGCCGAATTGAAAAATCAATTCAATCTTGTGCTTCTCGTGGATAATTCTTTTGCCACGCCCATTCTACAAAAACCGATCGAGCTCGGCGCCGACCTCGTAGCGCATTCATCAACCAAATTTATCGACGGCCAGGGCCGAACCATTGGCGGTCTGCTCGTGGGTCGACATGATCTGATGTCCGAGATCAAAACTTTTGCGCGACATACTGGACCATCGATGTCGCCGTTTAACGCCTGGCTGCTGTGCAAAAGTCTGGAGACGCTGCAATTGCGCGTTGAAAAACATTGTGAAAATGCGCTGACTATCGCACAGCACTTTGATGGACATCCCGAGGTGAATGTTCGTTACCCCTTTCTCTCCTCCCATCCGCAAGTCGATTTGGCGAAAAAGCAAATGCGTCTTGGCGGCGGACTTTTGACGCTCGAATTAAAAGACGGACGTGAACGCGCGCACAAGTTCATGGATGCCACCGAGTTGGTCTCGCTCAGCTCCAATCTCGGCGACACCCGAACCATCATTACGCATCCATCAACAACGACGCACTCGAAACTCACAGAAGAAGAACGGCTGCGCGTCGGCATCACCCAGGGCCTCATTCGCGTCTCGGTCGGCCTGGAAGATGTGCAGGATATTATAAATGATTTTGAAAACGCGTTGAACAACTCAAAATAACAAACCCGATGCCTACTTTTTCAAATCCGGCATATCCCGTAAATCCAATCAAAAAACAAGGATAATATGAAAATCGAACTCGAACGCGTCGATGACGCCTTTCACTTTCAAGCCATTGGGCCGTCGGGCTTTCCCATTCACATTGATGCCGGCGCCGGAATCGGCGGCCACGAGCAGGGCGCCCGCCCGATGGAGCTGGTGGCCATGGGACTCGCCGGTTGCGCGGTCATTGATTTTATTTTGATCCTGAAAAAACAGCGTCAGGTGCTCGAGGACATTCGCATCACCGTGGATGCCGAGCGCTACAAAGATCAGACGCCCTCGCCGTATGAAAAAATTCACATGATGTTTCATCTTAAGGGCGAGCTCGATCCGAATAAAGTCGCCAAAGCGCTGGCACTGTCCGTCGACAAATATTGCTCGGTTGCCGAGATGGTCAAAAGCACGGCAACAATCACCTATGATTTTGAGATAGAAGAATAAGCAGATGGAGTTGTTATGATAACGGAAAATTTCTGGCCCTGGTACATTGCCGGTCCGCTCATCGGCCTTTTTGTGCCGGTGCTTTATGTGGTTGGCAACAAAGCGTTCGGCATTTCATCCACCTTTGATCATCTCTGCCACATGGTCACGCCAAAAGCAAAAAAATCGAGGGTGAAATTTGACCTCACAAAAGACGGCTGGAAAACCATGTTTGTGATCGGCATTGCGATTGGGGCCATTCTGACGCAGTTTGTTCTCAATGAGAATCCCATGGTCTTTTTGCCCGAATTCTATTTTTCCGTCAAAGGCGCAATCCTATTATTTATCGGCGGCCTGTTTGTGGGATTCGGCACGCGCTACGCCAACGGCTGCACCTCCGGTCATGCCATTACGGGCTTGTCGCTGTTGAATCCCGCAAGCCTCTACTCGACTTTGGCGTTTTTTATCACCGGCGCGTTGTTCACCTGGATCGTCTACCTTGTTTTTTAATCGGATTGAGATGAGGATTTTATGCGCAATATGATCTATTTGATTTTGGGAACGTTTTTCGGCATTATTTTGACGAAATCGCAGGTCATCAGTTGGTTTCGGATCAATGACATGTTTTTACTGCGGGAGGCGCACATGTATCTGGTCATCGGCTCCGCAGTGGTTGTCGGCGCGGTGTCCGTCGCCCTGCTAAAGCTGTTCAACATAAAATCGGCAAGCGGCGAGCCGATTAACTTTAAAGGCAAAGAATATCACAAGGGATTTATCATCGGCGGGGCGTTGTTCGGCATTGGTTGGGC
>CAYSNA010000642.1:0-2738 GCA_964432185.1 uncultured Cytophagia bacterium | reverse complement strand
ATATAATATTTAATCCCAGATTAAAGTGGCCGCTCTTGTTTTTCAATTTCCATAAAATTGCGACATTGCCATTTGCAAGTTCAGCAGCGATAACTCTCCCATTGATCGCGTAGGGATCGTCAATTCCCTCAAGGCGGCGTGCTTGGCTCATAGGCTTGATCTGTTCGGAAAACGCCTGAACAAAAGCGGCGTTTTCATCCTCCTTCCAATAACAGGTCATAAAACCGCCGTGTTGCAAACCTTGCAAGCCGCCGACAAGATACTGAAATGCTCGTGTGCTGTCAGAATAGACGACAGTCCCATTTTGATTTTGAACTTGAAAATACTCGGTATAGGGAATGTCCGACCCGTGTCCTTCGCTGTCAGTACGCCAATAAAACCAGTTCAGCAAAAAATGACCTGATGGTAA
Source organism: uncultured Cytophagia bacterium (assembly GCA_964432185.1). GTDB lineage: Bacteria > Zhuqueibacterota > Zhuqueibacteria > Residuimicrobiales > Krinioviventaceae > Kriniovivens. The sequence continues at coordinate 2,329 of CAYSNA010000642.1, read as the reverse complement.
AAGAGCGAGTTGAGAACTATACGTTGAATAATAACACGGGATCGTGTCCAGTTTCCACGATTGGCCGTTGGCCTGCAGAATTTCATAATAGGTGGCGCCGCCGGCGCCGGCCGTACCGAGCTTGCGCCATAATGTAACGATCTTTTTATCCGGCAGGATAATGGTATTGAGGTGAACCACCTCGGGAGACATGGCGGGATAGTTATAAAATCGTTCGCCAATTAATTTATTGTCAAATGAGAGCCATTGATGAGCGAACCTGGGCTGCATGTTGCCGTCATCCTCAAAAAAGCTGACAAGATAATTCTCCGATGTCGCATCAAGGTGGATGTGCGATATGGCGCCGTCCCTGTAATCGTTTTCTTGCAACAAAGCCGGTTCAACATCAGTGATGTCGGTTGTGAGAAGAGCGGAAAAAAGTTTGCGGCGATAGTCGGTTCCATTGGAACTGGTGAACAAGACGGTAAAGACGCTATTGGACAGGGCGCAGATATTCCCAAGTTCGTGTTGACTCTCTTGTATCGAACCGTACGAAATGGAAAGTTCCGGTCCCATATCAACAGTGGCAAAACTGCCAGCTACTAAAACCACAAGGAGTATTATAATTTTTTTCATGCTGAATACACTCCTGTATGTTACCGGTTCAAAACAATCTTTTGAACCGATGAATGATGATGCTTTGAATTATCATCAAAAACCAGTTTGACAACATAAACGCCCGACGGCAGTTGCCGTTGTGTTGTGTCGTTTCCGTTCCAAATTATTGATTGAATACCCGACGCGCTGTAATAAGAATTCTCACTATAGACGAGCCGACCAGAAACACTGTAAATGTGAATATCAACCGAACCGGGTGAGGGAATGTCAAATTGAATGGTCGTTTGCGCGTTAAAGGGATTGGGGTAGTTTTGGTGAACCGTAAATGCATTCGGGACGAGGTTATGCTTGACGCTCGTGCCGTCAAGAAAAATAAACCGGCCATCGACTCTTTGCACCCTGGCATCCGTCGTTTCGGATTCCCAGCAGGCGAGGATCGTGTCGCTCTGCCGGCACAGTTTGACGTTCCATTTCTGGTGTTGCCTGTCGTCCTGACTCATTTTAAATTCATCCGTGTGGGTCGAGCCGTCAGCATAAAATATTTTCGCCAAAATGGATCGTTTCGGATCGCCGGGCGACACACCGGACCAGGCCACCATGAACTGATCATCCGACAGGGCGAGCAGACGCGGGTGTGATGTATATGGCACAAAAGAGGAATTTATTTTCATATTCGAATAGATGATCCCATCATGTGGCGATATGACATGAATGCAAAGATCATAAGCCACTTGATCATCCGCTCGGTTAAACAGCACGACAATGTTCCCATTCGTGAGTTCCGCGACGTGCAAACCAAAGCCGAGCACATAAATATCCTCCAAGCCGGGAATCGTGTATGGCTCGCCAACCGGTTCCAGGTTTTCTGAAAAGGCTTGCAGGAAGGCCGATTCTTTTTCCGGCTGCCAACCGCAGATCACAAAACCGCCGGCTTTTCGCGCCAGCAATCCATGGTTTAATGTATAAGATGAGCGCACGCTGTCCGCATATTGAATGGCGCCGTTGCCATCGAGGACATGAAATATTTGAATGGGAAAACCTTCCGCATCCCTTACATCATTTGGCCAATTGATTAAAAAATGGCCGGACGACAAGAGACAAAGCTGCACACTATAAACGCATGGAATGGACTGATATTCGAGCCAGCAGGTTCCGTTGGCCTGCAAAATTTCATAATAGGTGCCTCCTCCGATACCTGAATCGCTGGACCACCCCCATGTCGTGACGATTTTATTATCCTTCAGCAGAATGGAAGTGACATGCGTTGGCGAAACATAAACTGGCTCGTTGTACATTGGTTTGGACAAGAGAGCATTGTCGAGTGACACCCAGAGATGGGCTATTTTTGCAGACCAACCACCTATACTCACGGTAAAGCTAATCAGATAGGCGTTCGGAGTTGTGCTGAGCTGGAACGTGCTAATCGATCCGCCAACGTCGCCATACCCAAGTAATTGATCCGGCTGCGGTACGGCTTTCGAAGGCGAAAGTTGTGTTGAGAATAAATTTATATGCGGATCAAAATTCGCGTATGTTGTGAAAAGAACGACAAAGGAACCGTTCGGCAAAACACCAATGACGCCCAGCTTGTGATTATCGTATTGCGCTGACGTGCCGATTGAAACGGAAAATTCGTCTCCCATGTGAATACCGCTATGAGAGGGTGACATCATGACCATAAGGATGAGAATGATTTTTTTCATCACACCATGTCCATTTTAAAATGTTGGCA
>CAYSNA010000641.1:0-2754 GCA_964432185.1 uncultured Cytophagia bacterium | reverse complement strand
TGATGGCCTGAAAAACCAGCTCGCGCGTTTCCTCATCCCAGTCGCCTGGAATTTCCTCGGCTAACATGTCACGCAGACTCGTGCCGTTTTCATCGGACGCATCCAGCGGCACGGTCGGCATTTTTTTACGCCGGTACCAATCAATAACCTTGTTGCGCGCGACGGTGTACAACCAGCCGGCGAGATTGTCAACGGCGTCAAGCACATTCAAACTGCGTAATGCCTGCATGTAAACATCCTGCACCAGGTCTTCCGAGTCCTCGCCCGGGATTTTGGAACGCACAAAGTTCAACAAACCGGCATGCTCGGTTCGAAAACTTTTTTCCAATCTATGTCGTTGTTCGCTTACCATGTCGCTGTTAAAGACGAAACTCTTTTAAATTTAGTGTATAATTTTTTGAATTATTTTTGATTGATCGCTGGTTTCGTTATATTGATTTGACAATTTCAAATTACGAATGTCGAATGACAGAAAGAACTCTAATTGTACGAGATGTAATTCGTAATTCGACATTTAAAGTGAGGTTTTATGAGCTATTTGGCAAACGACTCCCGATACAACGATATGAAGTACAACCGTTGCGGTAAAAGCGGTGTAAAGCTGCCGGCCGTGTCGCTGGGTTTATGGCACAATTTCGGTAGCGTTGATGTTTTTGAAAACGGCCGCGAGATGCTGCGTTGGGCGTTTGATCACGGTATCACCCATTTTGATCTGGCGAATAATTATGGTCCGCCGCCCGGATCGGCCGAGGAACATTTTGGCAAAATTCTCAAAACCGATTTTGCGCCGTATCGTGATGAAATGATCATCTCCACCAAGGCCGGTTACTATATGTGGCCCGGGCCGTACGGCGAGTGGGGCTCGAAAAAATATCTCGTCGCCAGTCTGGATCAAAGTCTCAAGCGCATGGGACTCGATTACGTGGATATTTTTTATTCGCACCGTCCCGATCCCGATACGCCGCTGGAAGAAACGATGAACGCTCTGCATCTGGCGGTGCAGCAGGGCAAGGCATTGTACGCCGGCATCTCCAATTATTCGGCCGAACAAACCGCCGAGGCGATTCGCATTTTGAACGACCTTGGCACGCCGCTGCTCATTCACCAGCCGAAATATTCCATGTTCGTCCGCTGGGTGGAAGATGGCCTGCTGGATGTGCTGGAGCAAAATGGCGTAGGCTGTATTCCGTTTTCGCCGCTGGCACAGGGATTGTTGACCGACCGTTATTTAAACGGCGTGCCGGATGATTCGCGCATCGCCAAATCGTGGGGATTCTTGCATGCCAATGAACTGGACGCGGCGATTGATAAAATCCGCGCGTTGAATGCTATTGCCGAACAGCGCGGTCAAAAACTGGCGCAAATGGCGCTGGCGTGGGTGTTGCGAAAACAGGCGATCACCACAGTGCTCATCGGTGCGAGCAGTGTGGCGCAATTGCAGGCTAATGTTGAGACATTAAAGAATCTCGATTTTTCGCAGGACGAGCTGGATCAGATTGAGAACATTTTAAAATCTTGAGAAATTATTAGCACAAAGGCACGAAGCCACAAAGAATACCAGGATTTTTTATTTGTGTTCCTTTGTGTTCTTGTGCCTTTGTGTTGATCTTTTACATCCCCGGCAATCGCGGAATTTTGCCGAGTTTGGAATTGCGCGCATACCATCCCCAGCCTTTTTTCATCCAGTGGCCGATTACCGGCATGGGAATCATCATCGCCCGTTTGTTATCGCGATAGACAAATGCGGCGCCGTCGCCGCTGTCCATGATACACAAAATGTTGAGGTGTTTTTGATAGCCCTCCCGATCGTCGCGACCCTCATCGCGGGCAATGATGTTAAAGGCGGCGTTTCGCGCCATCACCTCGGCGGTGTGGCCTTGTTTGGCGCGCCAGTCCGGGCCGTCGAGAGCGGCAACATCACCAACAGCGTAGACATTTGAAATCTCGTCGTCGCCATCAAACGTCACTTGACAATAGTCATCAATCTTTACAAATCCGGCGTCGTTTTGCGGCAGATCGGATGCCTTGATCACCGTATGGCCATCACCCGCGGCGATGAACATGATGAGATCAGCGTCAAGGCGCGTGTCATCGGCAAACAGAACGGCGTTCTTTTCAAATGTTTTGATTTTGGTGCCGACGCGCGTTTTTATATTGGCGCGATTAAACATCATATCCATCATCTCGAGAGATTTGCCGCCCATACGTTTTCCGGGTTCGGCCATGGGCGCAAAAAACACCAGCTCGAAATTGTCGCGCAATCCTTTTTTCTTCAGATAGTGATGCACGTTAAACAGCATTTCAAACGCCGGGCCGCCGCGCACCGCCGAGGTGTCCTTGGGATTGTCGCCAAATCCCATGGCAATGGTGCCGCTGCCTTTTTGGATCAACTTGTCCAGTTCATCGCGCATTTGCAGCGTCTGATCCGGTGTGCCGCAAATGGACACGGTGTTTTCAAGCCCGGGATGTTTCATCTTGTGTGCGCCAAAGGCGATGATGAGATAATCGTAATCATTGGTCACAGTGCCGCTTTCCAATTCCACCTCATTGGCTTTGGCGCGAATGGCGGAGACTTTATCGATGATCAATTCAAAGCCATGCGCTTTTTGCAGCGCGCTCAGGTCAAGGCAAACATCTTTAAAATTAGCATTGTGCGTTGGCACCCAAATGGAGGTGGGGAACAGGTATAAATAGTCGCGGTCGCTCACCAGCGTGACGTTATAGTTTTTTTTGCGCAAGTCGATCGCGGCTTCC
>CAYSNA010000640.1:0-2763 GCA_964432185.1 uncultured Cytophagia bacterium | reverse complement strand
GTGATATGGGCAGCAATTCGATTTGTGCCGTTTCCAGTGTCCGGTACAAAATCAAAGCTCGAGCCGCGATAGACCTTATATTCCGAGGCTTCCGGCAGGCCGGTCCATTCCAGCAAAATATTCTCACCCTGCACGCACGCGCGCAAATCGGTAATGTGCTGATTCGGCACTTCCGCGATGGTCACGGTGGGAGATGTTTGCAACGTGCCGAAATCGCTTCCGTCATTCGGTTTCACGGTATAATACCATTCCTCACCCACGGTTGTCGCAGAGGCGGGCAGGATCAACAAATCATTGTAAGAAGCGGCCAGAGCGCCATTGTGATACCAACGGATTTCGCTGCCACTCTGTGCATCGCCGTCGACATCGCTGTAGGAATAGCTGGCTTGCAGATCATCCGTATCGTACGGCGAGGCCGGTACAATCGTCACATCCGAAACCTGCGGCGCGGTATTGCCGATGGTCACGGTATTTGACGTTTCAAGCGATCCAAAGTCGGTTCCGTCGTTCGGTCGCACGGTAAAGTACCACTCTTCGCCTTTACTGGTCTCAGCCGAGCCTACGGTTAAGACATCATTAAGCGCCGGCACCAGCACAGCATCGCGATACCAGCGGATTTCGCTGCCGCTCTCAGGATCGCTGTTTGCATCGGACTAATTATAGGAAGCGGTCAAATCATCGCCGGTTACAGGCGATGCCGGCGCCAACACGACATCCGCTGCCGTTGGCGGCGTATTGGGAGCATTTATAGTAAAAACAGCATTACTGACATCCGTCGGTGTGCCGTCGGTATCACTGACGCGAACGAGGCATTGAATGGATGGCGCATCGGGAATGGTCCAGGCGTGTACGCCGTCATCAGCCGTGCTGGCCAGGATAGTTGACCAATTGGAACCATTGTTGGTGCTGTATTCCAATTTCACGCTGCCGCTTGTGCCATCAGAATTCCAGGTGATGTCATGTGAACTGCCGACATCCCAGGTCTCGCCGCCGTTGGGCGATGTCACGGTGAGATAAGGTGTGGAGCCGCCAGCAACAGCGTTATAGGCGTTCACGCGACCCGCACCCATTTTTCCCTGCCGATTGGCCGGAAGATTTGCTTCAATATCGTCAGCCGTATCATAAAGGTGTTGTTCAACCTGGGCAGCGGTCCAGCCCGGATTTTTTGACCAGATCAATGCCGCAACCGCCGCGGCAATGGGTGTCGCCATGGAGGTGCCGTCAAGTGCGGCGATATAATCGTTGGCGTCATCGTTATAGTCATGATAGGTGCTGTAAATGGCTGTACCCGGCGCCGAGATATCTACCCAGTCGCCAAAATTGGTAAAGCTGGAATTTTTATCATCCTGGTCCGTCGCAGCGACGCTGATACAATCGCCACGATTATCGAGGTAATCCGGCGAATCCGAATTATCATTACCGGCCGCGTGAAAAATGAGGCCGCCGTTTGCGAGGAAATAGTCCGTCGCATCGGCCATACCGCCGGTATCCGAAGAACCCCAGCTACAGGAAGCGATTCGCGCGCCATTATCAGCCGCATAGACGAGACATTCCGCGGCAGCATCTGCTTGAACCAAGCCAAGACCAATAAACGTATGATAGCCCATACGCAAGGCCATAACTTTGACGCCATTGGCGCCAGGCGTGCCGGAACCAGTTCCCCAGCCGCCGGTAATCGAACAGAGTCCGCCGCCATTATTGTTGATGGCGCCAACGTTTCCGGCGCAGTGCGTACCGTGGCCATTGAAATCTCGCGGATCGTTATCAGGCGTGTTGCCGTCTTCACCCGAATGGACATACGACGCCCCATCGACAAAATCCCAGCCGATCCAGTCATCGACAAAACCATTGCCGTCGTCATCAACGCCGGCGGCGCCGTTTTTCTCCTCCCAGTTGACCCACATGTTACCATCAACATTGGTTGTGTTGGTGTAGGACGCACCGCTGCCGCCAAGATCAACATGATAGTAGCGAACGCCAGTATCAAGAACAGCGACGATAATATCCTCGTTACCTGTTTCAATATCCCAGGCTTCCGGGGCATCAATATCATTGTCATTTGTCTGATTCAGATGCCACTGCAAATTATATTGCGGATCATTCGGCACTGCGCTCACTGCATGCAAACCAACCGGCTCAACTTTGATAATGCCGGAGAGCGCGGCATATGCTTCCGCCACGGCAAGGGGATCAATCTCCCCTTTAAACATAATTTTGTACATATTGGAAAGATCGAATCGACGGCCATTAATGACTTTGGGCCGTGCGCCGATAAATTGTTGACGAATAAATCTGGCACCAAATCGTTCATTGAGTTGATCGAGTGCAAACACACCGGTTCGGCCATTTTTCAATGCTTCTCGATCAAAGGCTCGAATCATCTCGGCATCAAATTTGACAATGAGGCGATCCGTAGCATAGCCGTAAAAGTCGGTCGCCTGTTGTTGGGTCACATGCGCAATTTTGATTTCATTGCCAAAAGCAAAAACAGCACATAGTAAAATAAGTGGAAATATCATTCTCAGCTTCATGAGTTCTCCGTTTGTTCCTGTTCGTGGTTATGCGATTTTCGATAAAGCATGCGCAGAAAACTTGATTTCTGCGCATGAATGAAACTTATTTTGCCAAGATCATTTTTCGAGTTTCAACGAACTCGTTTGCTGTCAGTTTGTAAAAATAAAGTCCGGAAGCCATCAGCTGGCCCGAGGTATCCGAACCGTCCCATAGGACCTGATGTCGCCCGGCCTGTAGATTTTTATTCAG
>CAYSNA010000639.1:0-2765 GCA_964432185.1 uncultured Cytophagia bacterium | reverse complement strand
ATGCTTCAATGACCAGCCGTGCACGACTAATCCCACACACCACGCCTGGCTTTCAACAACGTAACACCGGACACAACCGCGGTTTCCGTACGTAAAATCCGGTCGCCCATGGACGCCAAGGTAAAACCATTTCGCTGCAGCATGGCCACTTCTTTTTCGGTCCAGCCGCGCTCGGAGCCGATGGCGAGGACGACCTCTTTGTGCCGTTCAACCGGCAATTGAGTTAACGGCGCAACATCCTCCCCATTATGCAACGCGATCTTTTGCGGGATATCCTCCACCAAATGCAAAGCGATCCACAACGGCGAGCCGTATTCGACTTTGGGGATGCGCGTACATCCGGCCTGCTGCGCGCCGTGGATTAGGTGCTGTTTATACTCGCCGGTCGACCAGAGTGTGCTGGCGGCGTACGATCCCTCGCCCAACTCGGTGCGGACAAAGAGCATTTTTTTCACGCCCAACGATGTCGCCTGCTGCAATATTTTTTGGCTGGTGTGCGGCCTCGTCAAACCGACGATCAGGGTTAAACCGTCAAGCGGCGGTTCGACTTTGCCCTCCCAGACAAAATCAAAAGAGAGACCATCGGCAGACTTTGATGTGAGAACCGCGGTACCTTTCGGACCGTTGATCAATCCAACGTAAATCGAATCGCCGATTGTGGCGTTCAGAACAGTTAAAATATGCTGCGCCCGTTCGTCCTTTAACGGCAGCGGAGTGTCAAGCTCATCTTTGTCAAAAAGTATTAAATTCATCGGGACGTTATGTTAAAGCAGATCGGTCATTTTCAAGGTGCCGTGAATGAGCGCCATTTTACGTTTTTTCGGCAGACTCTTAACTTTGCGTTCCATTCGATACGCCGGGCCTTTGTCGCCAACTCGTTCGGAAAACACCAGGGCAAGCGGTCCTTTTCCTTTCACGTATTTGGCACATCGTCGCCCTTGTGCAACGTGCTCGGCAAACCGACGACCAACATCCGTCGTAATGCCGGTATAAAATGTGCCGTCGTTGCATTGAATGATGTACAAGAACCACTCGCTCATAAGGTAATATAAAAAAACAAAAACGGTTTTCCTATGCGAAGAAAACCGTTTTTAGGTATCGGTAATTAGTCCCAGTCTATTCTGCTATTTATTCAGCTTTTGCCAGGCGGAAATCGATCGTTCGAGATTTTCGCTCACATCGCCGCCGATGCCGTACCCTTGCAAGCCAATCGGACCATCATATCTATTTTCATCCAAAATCTTAATCACCTGCGACACATCAAACTCGCCGGCATCCAAGGGCTGAATGAGCTGCTTCCAATCACCTTGATAATCTGCGCCGTTGATGGTGACCATTTTTAAATACGGCGCTGCATCGTTTAACGTCTTTTTCACATCGCTGTTATCGGTTCGCAGCCAGTGGCACAAATTAAAAGTGACGCCGACATTGTCCCGATCCACTTTTGTCGCGATACGTACAGCATCAGCTATTTTTTCCAGTTGAAAAAAAGAATGCGGATAGAGCGCCACATCCAATCCAGAGTCGGCGGCAAGGTCGGCAATTTTGCGCACAATGGTCACTGCCGCATCATCACCGCTTTCATCCGACGGTTTAAAATCGTTGCTGCGGATAGGCACCCACAACACAACATCGCGGCCTTTGAGCTGTTTGACGGCTTGTTCGAGACCGTCGTTGTACCACTGCTTGTCTTTATCGGCCCAGACATCAAGATAGACAGCGAACAATCGCAATCCGTTTTTATCAAGCTGATACAGATGCTCCTCAAGATTATCGACGCCGGTGTGGTCCATGCCGTCATAGCCGAGCGCTTTGAGCATCTCAACTTGCTGCTGAAAGGTTTGATGGTCTTCATCTTTGGTGCCGGTATCCATGGCGAAAAACGGATTCACGTCCGCGGGGCTGACAACGATATTTCGATACGCCACGGGACCGTGATCGCCCTGCAGCATGATTGGCCCGGTCGGCTGTTCATCGCCATACAAAAACGCGCGCGTGGGGCCGGTGACCTCGATATTTTCATGGATCAAATAGCCGTTGTGATAAATCTTGTCGAATCGCGCATTTTGAATTTTTACGCCTTTATCATCAAATCTCGGCGCGCGGAACATCGCGTCAAACCACTGCCATTGTCCCGGCGCTTTCGACGCATCAATGTTCGGCGTAGTGCCTTCAAATCCCTTGGGATCGCGGTTGTCGTCCCAGCGCTGATAAATACCGCCGCACTCGTTGCCGGGGTAATGGGAATCCTTTTTGTAGGAATCGCGGATTTGAATTTCATAACGTCCCATAAAATAAAGACCGGAATTGGATTCTTCCGCCACCATAAACTCGATGTGCAGGCGCATATCGCCCCATTCCTCTTTGGTGACGAGATGGTCGGTGCGGCCAATGGGTCCGTTGACAAAAACACCACTGCCGGGCAACCAGCTGATGAATCGCGGATCGTCCGGATTCATGAAGGCGTAGCTGGCCTCCACCCATTCGCCGCGATCCGCGCGCCAGCCGATAAAACTTGACGACAAATCAGTGTCCAGCGATTGCGCATACACAGACGCCAAAACAGTAAACAAAAACAGAATAACGTATTTCATATGGCCCTCGAATTCTTTATGGTGAAATTTAAAAGATTTGCATGAAGGTGCAACTTGTTTTCAACGACAACGCGTTTTTTAGAAAATTTGTGCAAAACGTTCGGGTTTCATTTTGAAATCCAATAATAATGTAACAAATTGCAGATGTACAAGTATTATGTGACGTTGTAA
>CAYSNA010000638.1:0-2766 GCA_964432185.1 uncultured Cytophagia bacterium | reverse complement strand
ATGCGAACGCGATTTGGCGCCGTAGTGTTTGATGATCGACGGTCCCTTGACCGGCGCGTACCGCCAGCCGTGCCGCCAGGCATCCGCCGTTAAAATAAAACCGGCGCCATTCCACGGATAGTTATTGTTCAATCCACTGGTATCCTGAAGCACCTTGATTTTGGCCATCAGACAGGCCATATCAATATTGCCGAACAGCGGACCAACCGCCTGCACATTGTACAGCGGCCCGACAATGCCGATTTCATCTCTGGATTCGATCACATCGATCAAACGTTGCAGCCAATCGTTTCGCAAAATTCGCATATCCGGGTTGAGAAACAAAACATATTCTGATGCTGAATCGACCAGCTTTAGCGCCTGGATCTGCGCCGGGGTGAGCAACACATTATCGGTATTCAAAATGAGTTTAATGTCGTGCTGCGCCTGTAGATAACTCACATTGGGTTCGCCCGAGTTATTGTCGACAATGATCAACTCGTACGGCACGGTTGTGTTTTGGCGAATCGTCTCGATGCAGGCGCGTAAATAATCCAGCGCTTTGTAGGAGACGATGATGATGGAGGTTTTTTTATAATGCATGTTTAACCGATGAGTCGACGCAGGAGCGTCAATTTTTTGCCAATTTTATTTTCAACGGCCGAGATAATCGCCGCATCGTTGTCATCAAAAATATGGATTTTTTTCAAACCGAGGAAATATAACAATATAAACACAGAACTCCCAACGGCAATTGTGAGAAAATTTATAGTGATGGGAAACATCAGTTTGAACAACAAGGTGAAAGCGCTGCACACCAGACTCATGCCCAGGAGATAAAACATGTGTTTGTCGAGCGGCACGATGTCAAACAGCTTGTAGTTTTCGATCATCGCCATAATGTTGAGCACCAACATGCTAAGCGCGCCGGCGAGCGCGGCGCCCACCAAGCCAAAACGGGGGATGAGCAGCATGTCAAAAACGATATTTAAAACAATGTAGGCGGATGTGTTGAGCAGCGTCAGTTTGGTGTTGCCGGAGGCGTTGAGAATTATATTGAGCACGCCAAATACCGCATTGATAAAATAACCCGTCGCGGCCAGCATCAGCGGCACGGCGCCAATGACCGTATCACGGCCCAACAGGAGATCAAGAATCGATTCTGAAAAAAGGACCAACAGGACAAAGAGCGGCACCGTAAAGGCGATGATCCATTTTGTCGCGGCTTTTTGCATGGTATGCAATGCATTTTTATCATAGCTGGCGAAAATTCCGGCAAAGATCGGCATCAAAATGCTGACGAACGACTGCATGATCACCGGGACAAACTGCGCCAGCGGCAGGATGGCATTGTAAACGCCGACATTGCTTTCCGTTTCGTAAATCGTCAGAAAAAAGACATCGATGCGACCGCTCATGTTCCAGAACAATGTGGTAAAAACCAGCGGCCATGAATAGTGCAACAGTTCGCCATACACGCCATGCAAGTCGATTTGAGTAAAAACTCTTTTATCAACCGTTATAAAAAACTGAAAAATAGCGACAATCGCCGCGAGGATGAGCCCCAATAACATCGCCAGCGACGCTGTTTCCTTGGCGAGACCGAGGAGCAGAAAAAGTCCGAAGCAGAAGAACATAAAGATATTACGACTAAGCTGCTGCGTGAAGACCATCTGCGGCATTTGTTTGAAACCGCGAAAAATGTTGCCAAAAACAAACAGCAGCGTTAACGGCAAAATGCCAAAACTCAAGGTTCGAAGCAACGGTTCAATTTCAGGCTTGCCAAACAGGGTGCCGGCAAAATAGTCCGAATAGGTGTGGAGCAAAAAAATGGCAACAAAAACGATGGGCAGGATAAAAATAAAGCCCATGACGATAAAGCCGCCGACACGGCCAATTTTGTTTTGAGCGCGGTAAAAGGCGATGTATCGAGCAAGCGAGTTTGGGATGCCCAGCAGGCAGAAAAAAGACACCATTTCAATAATATTGAAACTGGACCAGAGCAAACCAAAGGCTTCGAGTCCGAGAAATCGTTTGAGTGCGATGCGGAGGATATAACCCAGAATGCGGCTGATGAAAATACCGAAAAAAACAATGCCGGCCCCGCGCGCCATGCTGACAATTGCATTTGTATGTGAATTGTTCATCCTGCCCTAAAAAATTTGACGGTCAAGGTAGGGATATTTTTCAAGATTTCAAACGGTACAATTGATGGGGGAGAAATGTGGTGGCACTAGATAATTCACATCGATAAAACGCTGATTTGTGAACAACGTTTATGCAACTACTAAAGAATACGCCCACGGAAGGCACTGAATTGCGCGGAAGTATAAAGGCAATACCCGTGTTCTTCCGCGGATTCTGCGGGCTACCATGTGGTTGCGGTTGAAGGCTTTGTGACTATCAATATTCGAATCCGAGCTTGTGCAAACCATCCTGCACCTCCGGGCAGGACATGAACAAATCCCACAATAAAGCGGAGCGATAATTTTCAATCATCACCACAATCGGGCCCTGATCGATGGCGAGATATTTTTGCGGAAACCAGTTTTCCGTTTCGCTAAAGGCATCGTAAAATCCATACTCGCCGAAGAGTTTGTCGCCGAGGTGTTCGTAAAAATAGCGCAGCGCCTGCATGGATTCTTTTGGCGTGTACGGAAACGACGACAACGCCGCCGTGGGCGAGATGACGCCGAGATCGTTATCCGGGCTGTGCGCGGCGTAAAAGTTGATGGAATAGCTCGCCGTCAATCCCCAGCAATTCTCGCCATAGCCTTTGTAGTTTTT
>CAYSNA010000637.1:0-2768 GCA_964432185.1 uncultured Cytophagia bacterium | reverse complement strand
TACATCGTTTCACGCACGGCGCTATGGGCACCGTGTTTGAAATGAAGATTTGCCACGAGGATTTCAAATACGCCAAAGGCGCCTCCATCGAGGCGTTTCGCTTGCTCGATCGCATCGAACAATATCTCAGCCATTATATCGCCAACAGCGATGTGTCGCGCATCAGCAATCTGCCGGTTGGCGGCACAACACAGGTGAGCTACGAAACGTATGAATGCCTGCTGCAATGCGTTGATCTCTACAGTCTGTCGGGCGGTCTTTTTGATGTGACCATTGGCGCGCTGTATGATTGTTGGCTGAATGTAGACAAGTCGCTCAAATCGCCAACCGAAAAAGAAATTGAAGAGGCGAAAAACCACGTCGGTTTGTATCATCTGGAATTTGATGAAGAACATTTTACCGTCGGCATGAAGGGCGGGCCGGTGCGCCTGGACCTCGGCGGTTTTGGCAAGGGCTACGCGCTGGATAAAATGGCGGAATTGATGACCGAATGGGACATCACCTCTTTTGTGTTGAACGGTGGCCAGAGTTCCATGTTGTTCGGCGAATCGCCGCAAGGGCAGGAGGGATGGCCGATCACCATCAGCGATCCGTTTGATGAGTACAAGACCATCAAAGAAGTGTTTCTGAAAAATATCGCCATCGGCGGTTCCGGGCTCGGCAAGGGGCGGCATATCATTGATCCACGCACGGCGACACCGCTGGAGAACACGCGCGCCGCCTGGGCCCTCGCCCCCAACGCCGCATATGCCGATGGATTATCGACGACTTTTATGTTGCTGTCCGTAAACGAGATCAAAAACATCTGCACAACCTACCCGCAGTTCAGCGGCATTCTCATCGAGAAAAATACAAAACCGTTAGCAGAACGGTTGATGTCCATTGGGGAGATTGACTTAAATCTTGTGCAGAAATAATATTGGCACCACGAGACAAAATTCAAGATCACGAAAAAAAATGTTTTGTCCCGGTGGTTCTTGGAGGCTTTGCGCTTTCGTGATGAAATTTTTTGACTTCTTACAAGATCGACACACCCACCAGCACATCAAAAAACTGATGATTCTGCGCCGGTTTGAACACGTGATGGAAGCGTCCTTTGATAATGAACTGAAACGTATCGGTGACGAGATATTTCAAACCGAGTCCGGCAAAAAGACCAAAATTGATGCGATCCGCTTTTGACAACACGTAAGAGCCGTACGGATCGATATAGGTGAGGTCGAGCTGCGTGTTTTTCAAATGGTAAATGCCGCCGCCCAGTTCGTACGTCGGGGTGTATTGATAGAGCATATAATGCTCAAAACCGCGAAAGGACAGCAGCAGATTGGTGATGGGAATATTAAAGTCATCACCCAAATCCCCTTCGGCATCGACGCCGCGAAAACTCCAAAACTCCTGTTCATCAAATTGCAATTTGGTGTAGCTAAAACTGAGACCCAGAATAGCGTCATTGCGCAACAGCAAATCCATGTCCACGGTGATGTGCGGTGCGGGCCGCCAAAAATCGGCAAACGCATCAGGCGCACACGGGGCGGTCAGGCCGCTGTAGGCCGACAGGCTCCAGACGACGGCGAGCGGCAATTCCTCGCGCGCAATGCCGCCGGGCGGCGTATCCTCGTTCTCGTAGGTGTCAATTTGGGCGGATATCACAATTGGGATCAAGAGAAGCGTAATGAAAAAGTTGATTTTTCGCATGGCTCTAAAAAATATTCGGATTTGTTTTCAATATTAAAGGTATGAGGCGCGAAAAAGTTCCGCAACGATGCGGGTTTTTGTCCCGGAACATTCACCATAACGAATTAATCTGTAAAATTATAAACCACCAAGCGCTCGAAAAACACGAAATAATATTTTTGGACAAAAGACTGAGAATCAACACTTCTCTTTGCATGCTCTATGTCCTTCGTGGTTTAGAATTGCATTTAAATAACGACTTTTGATTTATCTCGTGAAAATTTGTGCATTATGCAGATTAAATACTGCCGGGACATCTTTGAAACAAGTTTAACAATAGATCGAGAGAGATGCAATGAGTTTATAGGGCAAGGGGAAAGGCAAAAAGGCCCGTGTTTCCCACAGAACACGGACCTTTGAGTTTATCGCAAAGCGAGAAAGTTTTTGTTGATTTCTTGATAGAGCTTGTTGAAAAAGACCGCCGGATTTTCCGTGCTGTCAACTTTGACCGTTTTGGGCAACTCGACAGAGTTCAGATAGATATAGGTCAAATTCGCGTTGGCCCGGATAAAAGTGGCCTCATCATCCGCGGACAAGCGGATGAGCGTCTTGTTCAAATCAGTCAGGTCGGTTTCCGGAAAATCTGATTTGATCTTGGCCAGAACCAGAAGCGAACCATTGCGCACGCCCTGGTTGTCACTTTTCAGCGCCTGCATCAAGTTCAATTTGGCTTTTTCGATACGATTTTCTACTGAACGATCAGCAGCCGAGACAGACATAACCGCTGCAAACAGGGCCACAAGCGTCACTTTCATCATTCTTTTCATTGGTATTGCCCTTTCTATTATGGTAAATCAATAAACGAATTAATGTTGTTATCCCCAGGAATACAACGTTTGTGCCAAACCGAAATGGCGTCTGTCAAGTTCATAAAATTCAGTCGCTTGGTTGTGTTCAAGGAACGTTTTTCAGTCGATAAATCGATGCCACAAAAATGTCGATATGAGTGAAAAAACTCAATATTTACAACGAAATGACGACAATTACATCCGGTGGCAGTTGACAAAAATGTGGCACCGATATGCTTTGCTGGT
>CAYSNA010000636.1:485-2776 GCA_964432185.1 uncultured Cytophagia bacterium | reverse complement strand
GGAATCGGGCCGCCGATCATGCTGCCCGGAGCGGATTCAATATCAACCTGCTCCAACGGACGGTAGGTGACGTGCACGGTCGTTTCTGTAATGCCATACATATTGATCAACAGTGGTTTGACATAGCCGTGATTTTCGAACCATGGTTTCAAGCTGCCGAGTTCCAATTTGTCGCCGCCAAAAATGACGTAGCGCAACTTGAGGTCCGGGGCGCCTCCATCTATCTCTTCCTGCTGGATGAGCTGCCGAAAGGCGGACGGTGTTTGATTGAGCACGGTCACGCCTTTCTCAACCAACAATTGATAGAACAGCTCGGGTGAGCGGCTCACCATGTATGGGACGATAGCGACGTGGCCGCCATAAAACAGGGCGCCCCACATTTCCCACACGGAAAAATCAAAGGCAAAGGAATGGAACAGCGTCCAGACATCATGTTCATCAAAATGATACCACGCTTCTGTTGCATGCATGAGGCGTGTGACGTTTTCATGACAGATCATGACGCCTTTGGGTTTACCGGTTGAGCCTGACGTGTAGATCACGTATGCAACATGACCTGGCAGAACGGGCACATCGGGATTATGGCTCGACTCGACATCGATGATTGACCAATCGCTGTCAAGGCAAACCTTTCGTGTTTGCACATCGGTCAAATCATCTGCGATGGATTGTTGCGTCAACAACAGCTTCATACCCGAATCTTCAAGAATAAAATCCTTGCGGTCGGAAGGATACATCGGATCAATCGGCACATAGCCGGCGCCGGCTTTGAGAATGCCGAGAATACTAACCACCATATCGAGAGAACGCTCCAGACACAAACCAACGAGGTCATCCGGGCCAACGCCTTGACGTCGTAAAAAGTTTGCTACCTTGTTGGCCTTGTCATTAAGCTCACCGTAGGTCAATGTCATGTCTTCATACGTCACGGCTACAGCCGTATTATGGCGAGCAACCTGTTCCTCAACAATGTGATGAATGCAGCGCGAATCATGAAAATCCTGCGACGGATCATTACAGATGGCGAGCATTTTTTGACGCTCATGCACATCCACCAATGGAATTTGATAAATTGGCGTTTGTGGCGATTGCGTTAATCCGAGCACCAGATTCTGAAAATGACCGATCATTCTGTCGATTGTGGAGGCGTTAAAAAGATCGGTGTTATATTCGAACGAACCGGACAAGCCTTTATCCGTTTGCAAAAGTGTCAACGTCAAATCGAATTTTGCGAGATGGCTCTCGGCTTCGAGTGATTCAATTCGCAAGTCGGGCATGTCGTACTGTTGCGACGGCAGATTCTGCAGAACAAACATCACTTGAAAGAGCGGCGTGTGACTCATGTTCCGGGTCGGCTGCACCGCATCGACGATCATTTCAAACGGCACATCCTGGTGGGTGTAGGCGTCCAGCGAGACCTGACGCACTTGATTGATGACGTCCACAAAACTCATGGATGCGAGAATTTCCGAGCGCAGCACCAGGGTGTTGACAAAAAAACCGATGAGCGCTTCAGTTTCTTTGGTGTTACGATTAGCAATCGGAGTGCCGACGACAATATCATCTTGTCCGGCGTATCGCTGTAACAGGACTTTGAATGCGGCAAGCAGGGTCATAAACAAGGTCGCGTTGTGTTTGCGAGCCAACTCATCGAGACGCGTGGAAAGATCAGCATCAATCTCAAAAGCGATCGTATCACCGGCAAAAGTTTGTACAGCGGGACGTGGACGATCCGTGGGTAAATTAAGAACCCCGGGAGCCCCGGCAAGCTGATTTTTCCAGAAATTCAGGTGATGCTCAAGCACCTCATCTTTGAGCCATTGGCGCTGCCACGCTGAATAATCCGCATAGTGAATGGCGAGCGGCTCGAGATCAGGAGTTTGTCCTTTGCTAAAGGCATCATAACAGGACGCGACTTCGGCGATAAAAATCCCCATGGACCAGCCGTCTGAAATAATATGATGCATATTCAAGATAAAGACACTGCTCTGCTCGTTCTGCCGGATCAGGTGGACACGCATAAGCGGACCGGTTTGCAGGTCAAACGGCGTGGTGAACTCTTGAATGAGGAATTGATTGAGCGCAGCATCAAAAATTTCGTTATCCTGCCAGTCAAGGATCCTTAAATCAATCGACGAATCAGCAGCGATGACCTGACGCGCCTTTCCATCAGTACTGGAGAAGGTCGTACGCAGCGATTCATGACGGCGCACGACGGTTTCGAGGCTGTTCTGAAACGCTGTGATATCCAGCTCGCCGGTCAAACGAACGGCCGCCGGCAGATTATACAT
>CAYSNA010000636.1:0-475 GCA_964432185.1 uncultured Cytophagia bacterium | reverse complement strand
GGGCTCCCGGGTTCGAGCTGATCGAGAAACCACAACCGCTGCTGGGCAAAGGACAGCGGCAACTCGCCATCCCGCGCAACCGGTTCCAGAGGCGGGGCCGACAGATCCTTCAAGGCAGGATTCAAATTTTTCAATGCCAGCGCCAATTGAGCAATGGTGGGCGCCTCAAAAATCATCGCGATGGGAATGTCCAGATGAAATCGCTCGCGGATTCTGGAGACAACTTGGGTGGCTAAAAGTGAATGGCCGCCGATTTCAAAAAAATTGGCGTACACGCTCACATCATCCAGGCCCAGCAGTTCCATCCACGCGGCAGCAATTTCTTTTTCGGTGTCATCGCGCGGCGGCACCATGGCAACATCGCTTTGCAGGGATTCTGCGGTAAGAGACGGCAAGAGTCGCCGATCCACTTTGCCGTTCGGCGTCAGCGGAATATCATCCAGTTGGATAAAAACTTGCGGAATCATATAATCGG
>CAYSNA010000635.1:0-2785 GCA_964432185.1 uncultured Cytophagia bacterium | reverse complement strand
GCATGGCATCGAGTTTTTCAAAACGCATCAAAAGTTCGTCACCAACAGCGGCGTTCAACTTTTTAGCCAGGCGCAGGTTGATGATGATCTCATTTGATCGTAAATCGGAATACATGTCCTGCGCACCACCAATCGAACCAAAGCGCTCATCCACACCGATCACCTGCACTTTATTGACGCGCCGCTCCGAATCCGCGGCTATGGCAATGCCGCGCGTGTGCAGCAGCGGCGCTGTGTCGGTTTGCAGCGACTCGGATAATTCATTGGCTAACTGTTGTCGAAAAAATCGATCTCCGGTTTGCAGCGCATATTGCGTTTGCCCCAGACGGTCGTAGACAAGCTGTTTTAGGCTGAATCGGATAGAATCGCCAATAACCAGCGCGCCGAGCAAAATGGCCGTACTGACAGCCGTTCCCAAAATGACGCCCAAATGCGAGCGGCGATAAAAGGTGAGGCTTTTTAGAATAAATGTCCAGAAACTCATTTTTACATACACTTTTATTTAGTGGACGAGTTGCCCGTTTTTCAGCGTGTAAACCGTTTGCATTTTCTGCGCCAGTTCGAGGGAGTGAGTTACCGTAATCAGTGTGACGTTTTCTTGTTGATTCAATTGCAGGAGAAGGTCCGCCAGATTTTGAGACGAATCCTGATCAAGCGAGCCGGTCGGTTCATCCGCTAACAGCAATTTGGGCTGATTGATCAAGGCGCGCACCACGGCCACGCGCTGCTGCTCGCCGCCGGAGAGTTGCGCCGGGCGAAAATCAAAATGCGATCCGAGTCCAACCCGTTGCAGCAACTCTTTGGCGCGCGATTCGGCGTCCGCCGTGGTTTTCAGCGGCATCGTCGGGATGAGCACGTTTTCCAGCACTGTTAATTGCGGCAGCAGATGATGCAACTGAAACACAAAACCAATCTGCTCGTTGCGGATTTTTGCCAGCTCTTTATCGGACAACTCGGATAATTCCTGGCCATCCAGTTGCACCGAACCGGTAGTCGGTTTATCCAGTGCGCCGATGATATTCAGCAGGGTGCTTTTGCCCGAACCGGACGGCCCAACGATAGCAATGGCGGCGCCGGCCTCAACGGACAAAAACAAATTCTTCAGGACGGCAACATTCGTTTTGCCGGACGGCGAGGGATATGATTTTGTGACGTTTTCAAGTTTTAACACAACTCGGCTCTCTTTTTGATAAACCACGGAAAAAGGAAAAGGAGCAAGAAAGAAAAAACTGCATGTCCCTTCCCTGGTCCATTCTCCCACATCTCGTTTTCATTATTTTTTCTCTACCCGGTATAAATTCGTTTTTGTCCGCAGGATCAAACTTTTTCCCTTCACCACCGGCGAGGCCATCATGCCGTCGTCCAGCGTATTTTCGGCCAGCAGCTTGTATTGTGCCGATGCTTCAATAACAATACCGGCATTCTTTTTGTTGAAAAAGTACAGTTTGCCGTCGGCAAAAATTGGCGATGCGCCAAAAAAGCCCTTGAACTCCTGCTGCCAGACAAATTCGCCGGTTTTCGCATTGATGCAACTGATGGTGCCGCGATCATCGACGGTAAAAACAAATCCGTTGGCAAACACGGGCGAGGATTCGATGGGAATATTCTCAAGGATTTTCCACTTTACATGCGAGTCGGTAATATCGCCAGTGCCGGTGGGATCAACGGCCCACAATTCGGAGGATTCTTCTTTCCAACCGACATTCACATACACCAAACCATCGCCAAAGATCGGCCGGGAAATGGTCGAATCGCCGCCATACACGACGCGCCAGATTTCCTTGCCGGTCAAGGGATCGTACGCCACGCAGACTTTGGAACCGTTGGAAACGAGCTGCGGCTTGCCGTTGACCGTAATGAGGATCGGCGTGGTGTAGGCTTTAAAGTACAGCGGATTGCCGGTGTAATACTCCTGCGGCCGTTCGGCGCGCCAGACTTCTTTGGCCGTGTTTTTATCCAACGCGATGATATATTGCACGTCGTTTCCTTCGAGGTGCAGAATCAACAGATTCTTAAACAAAAACAGCGAGGACGCGGCGCCCTGCACATGATCGCAATGCACATTATCCCACGTCCAGATTATTTTTCCGGATTGGGTATCGATAGCCGCAGTGCCGTGCGTGCCGTAATGCACATAGACGCGCCCCGCTTCAATAACCGATGATGATGTGGCGTAACTGTTTTGCGGATGTTTGCGCTGCGGTTCGGCGATATCAAATACTTTGATATCATGAATGATTTTTCCGGTTTTAAAGTCCACACACACGGCAAACATGTCCGCGCCGTCTTTGGTGGCGGTGGTCATCCAGATTTGATCGCCCCAGGTGACCGGCGTTGACCAGCCTTCATCATGGATGGCACTCTTCCAGACGATATTTTCGGTGTCGCTCCAGGTTACGGGTAAACCTGTTGCCGCGCACACGCCGTCAAATGACGGCCCACGCCAGTCCGGCCAGTTCTCCGCGGCAAACAGCAATGAACTTTGTAACAGCAAAAAAACGGCAAAAATCAGCGTGCGCATCGTTGTCCTCTACTTTCCAATAGCGATCAATTTTGAATGGGTTTGAATAAACAAAACGCCGTCCGAGACAATTGGCGTGGCGTCCGTGCCTTCGGGCAATTGATTTACCGCGACGAGCTCGAAGGTTTTTCCTGGTTTGATCACCACCACCTCGGCCTCCGTGGTTGCGGCGTAGATAAAACCGTTTATCAACACCGGCGACCCCATAAACTTGCCCGCCGGTTTTTCGCGCCAGATCAATTCGCCCGTCAATGCCTCGTGACA
>CAYSNA010000634.1:0-2786 GCA_964432185.1 uncultured Cytophagia bacterium | reverse complement strand
TTTAATATCACTTTTTACTTTTGCACAGGCGAAAGAAACCAGTTTAATCGATTTCGAAATGCAGGATCAATTTGACAGTACCTTTAATCAAAACAGTTTTGACGGCAAGATCATTCTTCTGCTTGGTGCGGACAGGGGAGGTAGTCAGTTTACCGGGAAATGGGGATCAACATTGGCGGATTCATTAATCGCCAGAGGGCAGATCGACAGCGTTAAATTTGTCCCACTGGCCACACTGCTAGGCGTTCCGAAATTGATGAAAGGCATGATCAAAGGCTTTTTCCCGAAAGAAAAACAGAATTGGACGCTCATGGATTGGGATGCTCTTTTTGCCGGCGCCTATAATTTTGAATCCGAAAAATGCAATATCGTGGTGTTCGATGTTGATAAAAACCTAATCATGCAAAAAGCGGTCACAGAATTTGATGAACTGACCGCGAGCGCCATTCTTGATTCCATATCGTTATCGTTGGAATAGAAAACGATATCGGATGACCACGTCAAACGATAGTAAACACCGTTCATTCTCACCATTGAATAACGTTCTTACCCGGCCTCAATCCTTTTTGCTTTTCTCTCCATTTGAACGAGCCGGACACATTCTCGGGTAAAACGACGATTCCGCCTTCCGTTTTGTTTAGATGGATATGTATCTCGCCTTGCGGATGCGGATAAACGGCAGTTATATGTTCCAAATCACCAAAGTTGGGTTCGATGAGAACAGACTCAAATCCCGGCCTCGCCGGTTTCACGCCGGCTGTTATACTCAACAAAAAATAGCACGGACTACTGCTCCAGGGATGGCAATCGGAGCGCGGTCTATCGCTATCATCTTCCGGAAAAGTCGTCAGGCCGAGATCGATGAATTTTCGCCACGGATCGAGTTGCTCGATAAAGGCGTCACCAAGTCCGGCATGCGCCAACGCTTCGAATAAATAAAATTTGAAATAAAATGTGGTTTGCGTCAGACTCTTTTCGTCCAGCACTTTGTGCATCAACTCTAATTGTTTTTCTTGTGGATGAGTATCGGTGACTACCGCGAAAATATTCGTGTGTTGAGAAAACTGCGACAATGCCGGTGTATCGGCGTACAGTCCACGAGAGACATCAAACGAATGCGAGCGAACAGCGCGTTGTAATTTTTCTGCATCTGACACATATTTTTCGGCCTCCTCCGGATAGCCGCAAAAATTGAGCAGCTCGGCCGCTTTTTGCAAGCCATAAATGTATGTCAACGTTACCAGTGTCGATCCGCCTTGATCCGCACCGGGAGGAATGCCGACTTTGAACTTTTCCGCCCAATCACAAAAATTCCACCAGTCCAGCGGACCAAGCAAACCGTCTTCCGCGACATGGTCTTCAAACCAGGCGAGGATACTTTTCACGCCGGGCAGAAATTGTTTGAGGAATTCGGCATCGCCGCGGACCATCATATAATCATGCAGCATGGCAATGTATAGCAGAGAATAGGTTGGAATGATTTGCAGCTCGCGCGCCGGATAGCGGCTCTGCGTCAAGCCGTTCGGCAGACGGGATTC
Source organism: uncultured Cytophagia bacterium (assembly GCA_964432185.1). Lineage (GTDB taxonomy): Bacteria > Zhuqueibacterota > Zhuqueibacteria > Residuimicrobiales > Krinioviventaceae > Kriniovivens. The sequence continues at coordinate 1,248 of CAYSNA010000634.1, read as the reverse complement.
ATCAAACTGGCGCAGCGCGTTTCGGAACAGGGTCTCGTCGCCGGAGACAACCATACTAGCCAACGCCTGCACGCGCGTGTCGCCAATGTACTGCATCTGCTCAAAATAGGCATCGCTGAAAAAAGTTTCGCGGCCGCACAGCCGCAACGCGCGCCAGGAGGCATCCCAGATTTTTTGCAGCGACGGATCGTCCGAAACAAACGATGCTTTTTCCTCCAGCGGATAAGCCGTAAAAATGTGCGCAAGTTTATCGAGACTCAACGGCTCGTCATTGGTCGTAATATCAAGCTGAAGATAACGGAAGGTGCGAATCCAGGTGGTGCGATAGCATCGCGCCTCTCCCCCGTCCGGCTTGAACACATCGAAAATACCGTAAATATTTTTTCTATTTGTCGCGTTGCGATCGCCTTTGAGAAAATCCGAATCGTACAACGATTCAGCATAGGTCATTTTGATGGTGCTGTTCTTCCCACCGGAAAACGTCAGCTCGGGATAACCCATGGTCAGCGCTTCATTATCAAATAAAACGGATACGGAGCTGTTCGCCGGGATCAGCACTTTTGCTTTTCCCGATAAAAACTTTTCATCAATTTTGATGCCGTTTGTCCGCTCCACGGCGGCAATCTGCTGCGGTTCCTCTTTCATCATTTTAATCTGGCGCGGGACGAGAAACCAGGTGTTGCCATAGGCGAAACCGCGTCCAGCGCCTTTGCGGATGTGCCGCGCGTTGATCCACTCACGATCATCGTAATCCAACGTTTCCCATCCCCAGGGATAATCTGCCGCATAGAGCGAATCGCACGGCCCGCCAGCGTAAAAACCGAGCACCGGATAATACTCCGGAAACGACTCCGGCGTGATCGGATTGGCGCGCAGACCGCGGTTTTTGATCACCGTCCATTCGGCGTTGGTATCGAGGATCGGCTTTTCTGTTGTCTGCAAAATAAAAGCTGTCTGTTCGGAAAACTGTCCACCGGATTTAAACTCGCCGTAATTCACCACCTGCGCCGCCAGGACATTTTTGCCAATTTTCAAATAAGGTGAAAGATCGATGGTATCGTACGGCCAATGGTGCAGATCATCGCGCGCCGGTCCTTCGCACACATAACGGCCGTTGACGTAAAACCGATATCGATTATCGCCGGAGAGGTAAACGACAAACGAGTCAGGAACACTGTCCAATTCGAATGTGCGGCGAAAATGAAACACTCCATAATCAAAAGCGGATGCCGTGGGATGGGTGATCCA
>CAYSNA010000633.1:0-2789 GCA_964432185.1 uncultured Cytophagia bacterium | reverse complement strand
AAATTGCCGATTTCCGCATCGTCACATTCGAACGTCAGTGGCTCGTGCTCGATCTCCCAATGGATCGCATCTTTACTGAATCCGCGGTGCAGCTTCATTTCGCGCACATTATTATCGACGCGAAACACGCCGGCAAATTCGCCGTTGAACGGAATCGCCGCGCTGTTGACTATGCTGTTGGAATTGGGGATGGCATCGCGCGGGATAATCGGATTTTCCGAATAACGCCAACACACGTCACTCGATCCGGCGGGACGATCCTGCCAGGGAATGTTGGGAAGCGCCTGCTGGCCGAAGATTTTTATTTTGGACATTTTTCCTCCAATAAAGATACGTTTATAAATCTGCAGCCAAATCATTGAGCAACGGATTCAGCACATTATAATTTTTTAGTTGAATAGTCCGGCTTTCATTTACCATACATGCTAATGTTGATGTTGTTTTTGGAAACAGTTTTTCAACTTTGGCAAAATTCAATTTTCTGTCATCAACACGTTCGGCTGCTTTGGCCTCAATCAGCTCAAGACCGGAGCCGGTTTCAATGACAAAATCAATTTCCACAGCGTTTGAATCCCGATAGAAAAAAATTTGTCGTCCCGGCTCAAGTTGTCGCGTTTTGACATATTCCATATACACAAAATTTTCCCACAACTCGCCACGTTTGGGATGAATCAACCAGTCCTGGAGAGAATGAATATTGAGCAAAGAACACAGTAATCCCTGATCTGAAAAATATAATTTGGGCGTTTTGGTAATCCGTTTGCCAATATTGGCATAATAGGGCGGCAGTAATGAAATAATGCCGGACGCTTCAAGTGCGCTGATCCATGACTTGATGGTGTTTGTTGCCACACCAAGATTATTGGCGAGATCATTAAAATTTAATAGCTGTCCAGCACGCGTGGCACACAAGCGTAAAAACTGTTGAAAATCCCGAAGATTTCGAACATTGATTATGGTCTGCAAATCCCTTTCAAGATATGTTCGAATATAATCAAGAAAAAAATCTGTCGGCAACAGGTTTTCGTTCGCCCACAGTTCCGGAAAACCGCCTTGCCATAATAGATGCTGGATTTGCTCTTGGTGAAAAAAATTCGAGTTTCGCAGTTCTTGTGCACTCAGTGTTTCAAGTTTCAGAATTCCGATTCGGCCGGCTAAACTGTCACTAATTCCACGCATAAGTGAAAATTTTTGACTTCCTGTGAGAATCCACTGGCCGTAACTGGTTCGATTTTGATCGACCAGAATTTTGAGCTCACGAAATAACGATGGAGCATACTGTATTTCGTCCAAAATAACTTGATCGGAAAATCGACTCAAAAATACGCCAGGATTACTCTCGGCTTCCTCAGCATTAACGAGATAATCCAGCGTGATATAGCTCGCGTTTGGGAGCTCATGCTGCAATAATGAACTTTTACCCGTTTGCCGAGCACCGGTTAAAAGAATGACAGGTCTTGATTTTAGAGCCTGTTTTAACAAAGTTTTAAGTTGACGATCAATCCACATGTTTATGATATTCTGCAATTGAATTGCATAATTACATAAATAAAGATATAATATTTAATGAGAATATCAACAAATAACTCTCTTCCAAGGCTTACGATTTGAGAAAATTACTTTCCATACAAATTCTGTCCGAATGTACACGGCACCTTGAATTGAATGTTTTTAATTTTCGCCAGTACTAAATTTATAGAGGACGTACAGTGCAAGCGCGACAAAAAGAAGCATGCCCACTCCTACAATCTTTACACCCGCTTCTGCAAGAGGATGCAGTCGTGCATTTTTATAATCTCGGATTTCCAGAATCTCATCAAACAGCAGCGTATCTTGTCGACCTTTGTAAAAAAGCTGCCCTGGTTCAGAGATGAATAGTGTATCCGCGGAAATCCAAAAGTGTGATGTGGTAATTTTTTCACCGGACGTCATGATGATGACCAGCTCGGATGCTCCGTTCAGTTCCGAATAATTTTCACGTGGAATTGAAATAAATGGCGAACATGAAATCAAGAAGAACATCATCAATGCGACGAGTTGAATAAAAATGGAGGTCTTCTTCATTTTCAAAAAATCCGTTTATGGTTCCGTCAAAAGAGCTATCAGCTTTTAGCTGATAGCTTTAGCTTTTTAATACCCCGGCATATCGTCCTCGATTGCCGGCGTATCGACTTTCGGGCCGCCGCCAAAGCGTTTTTTCGCTTCTTCGATCATCGTTATCGTAGCCGTGGCGCCAACGCGCGTGACGCCGAGCGCCTGCACGGCGAGCAGATCGTCCAGCGTGCGAACACCACCGGCCGCTTTGACCTGGACGTTCGGTGCAGAGTGCTCACGCATCAATTTTAAATGATGGTGCGTGGCGCCTTCATATGAATACTTGCCGTCATCGCCTTTGACAAAGCCGTAACCGGTCGACGTTTTGACAAACTCGGCGCCGACTTTCGAGCATATCTCGCACAATTGAATAATATGCTTGTCTTCGAGATAATCATTTTCAAAAATGACTTTGAGGATAGCGCCGCCTTCATGCGTTGCTTTTAACACGGCACGAATTTCCTGTTCAACAAAATCCCAATCCTCACCCAGCACTTTGCCGATATTGACGACCATATCAATTTCAACCGCGCCGTCCTCACAGGCTTTTTGCGTTTCCGCTACTTTAATTTCAATTGTCGAATTACCGTGCGGGAATCCGATGACCGTGCCAACCAAAACATCTGATCCTTCAAGCCATTGCACAGCGTGCCGAACCGCATACGGTTTGATGCACACGGAAGCCGCATTATATT
>CAYSNA010000632.1:0-2793 GCA_964432185.1 uncultured Cytophagia bacterium | reverse complement strand
ATCCAAACAGGGTGCCGCCTGTCGGATCAATGCCCAGATCGCTCAGTGGTAAGGCCAGCTCGATGGTAAAGCCGGAATCGGCCGGACCAACAGCAAATTCGACATTTCCTTTTGGGAAGCCCCAGTCCGAACCGGTGCCATATCCGAGGGTGATGTCATCCGTTGTTTCGTACCAGTGGTTGATACGGAGTTGCAGGTCGTTTATGCCGTCGTAGGTTTCGCCCTGGCTGTAATCGCCGTCAATGAAAAATTCGACGCCGTCCTGCTCCCACGGATTTGTATGTTCGTCAATAATGACGTCGTCGTATTTGTCGATAAAGATGTACAACATTTCGGTATCCCAAGCCATCTGGAAATTAAAATAATGATCGCTCCAGTAATCGATGTACGGACTCGGATCCCACCAGTCGGATGCGGCAACGTCCCATGCAAAGGAATTGCTTGAAAACAGCGGCAAGGTCAACCAGCCGTCATCCTTAACACCGTCAATTGTGGGGACAAAACCGGCAGTTCGCACGGGCAAATTTTCCGTTATGGAAAAATCCCACAGATTTGCCGTTCCCCATAACTGGGGTGAAGCATGCGTATCGCCACCGGGCATCCAATGGCCGATGTGTTCGCGATGATCGCTGTCATTGTCATTGCTTTGCACTTCAAAACCGAATTCCCAGCCGGGTTCCGGTCCAAGCTGCACGTTGTCCAGCGGCATCTTGACTTCAGCTTGCCAGCCGTTCTCCGTTTCAATTACGCCAAATTCGATGTCATCCCGATAAAAATCCCAGTCTTTGCCATTGAACCAGGCATCCATGTCTTCGGCGACTTCATAAAAAAGGGCGACGCGAAGCTGGATATCATCCAGGCCGTCATAGCCGGTTCCATCCTGGTTTTTTGAATTGTCCGCATCAAAATAAAACTCGAAACTGTCACGTTCCCACGGATTGGCATGTTCGCCTTCCAGCCAGTCATCCTGACAACGATAGAGTAAGTAGATGTTGGTGTTGTCCCACATCATGCGCCAGCTGGAGTAGAGGTCGTACCAATCATCTGACGGCGTGCCTTCCCAAAATTCCATGTGCATTTCCGTCACATTTTTCCAGACATCATCCATCTCACCATCGATGACGGGTGTCGTGCCGGCTTTGGGCACAAAAACCATGTCATCAATTGTTGTAGCGCCAAGTACCGCACAGAAAAGGGTGAGGATTAAAGTGAATCGAATTAAATTTGCCATGTTGCTCTCCTGCGTTTGGTGGTTTAAAAACATTTAAACAGAATGTTATTTTTTGGGCTCCATTCACCTCCTTTTTATGATGGTTTAACGCTTATGTTGTAGGCCCTGTTCTATCGTTCCAATATAGGTATTTCAGTTTAACGGCTCAACAAAATCTTGCGAGTTCCATGAATTGTCTCTCCTTCAAGGTGACAAAAATATAAACCGGATGGGAGGGCGCCTGCCTCCCAATGCGTTGTATACAAGCCGGCCATTTGTGATCCTTCAAATAGCGTCGTAACACGCTGCCCGTTGAGATTGTAAATATCCAGCGTGATGTCTTGCTGTGTGGGTAATTGATATTGAATGATTGTCGACGCATTAAACGGATTGGGATAGTTGCACAAAAGCAGGGGGGTGGTTGGTCTTGCAACCCCAGAAGAAGAAACGCGTGTGTTCGAGCTATAGAGGTCCAAAACCTCATCACCTTCAAGCGCGCCTTTATACAGTCGGAGATCGTCGAGATCGCCGCTATAGGAATACCCGCCGCCCAGTTGCATGTAGCCGAGCGTCACGGGGGACGCGGAATCAAAATTATTGTCGTACGCAAATGTTGTTGAATCCAGTGCAAATCCGTCAACATAGAGATGCAGCATGCCCTGTTCAGCATTGTGAACCGCAACAAGATGGTGCCATTGGTTATCACAGAGATTGACCGGACTGGTTAAACCTTCCGGTCCCTGGCGATTATTATCGAGCAGCCACAGCGCCGGCGTGCCATCGGCCCAGGTGCCGAGCCACCAGTGCACGTCGCTGCCGGGCGCGTCCGTGCCGTCATCCCGCCCGATGATGACCGCGTGCGAGGATTGCGCATCCCGCATCCACAAGGATAAGGAGAAACTTTCATCCGCAGACCAGTCAAATGCCTCTCCATCAATGTGAATTTGCGAGGCGTTGAATTCGGCGTAACCGTCGATTTTTCCGTCAGACTCGTACAAGACCAGATCATTCCCACCATAGGCGGTTCCATCATAACCGCTAACCTGATCCAGCAGATGGCCGTCAAACGTCCAGTGCGCGGCCAGTTCGGCGGTTTGCGCGATCCTCGCGCACACGAGCAGTGAGAACAATGTGAGCCCCCACAATGAGACGGTGTGAAAACATCGTGTGTACATGGCTTTCCTCCCGTTATTTTAAATGCAGAATTTTTGTGACTGCCGCGCTGTGTTCGGACAGCAGTCGACAGTATAGCACGCCGCTGGGTAGTGATGAAGCATCGAGTGTGATGTGATGATAACCAGGCTTGTATGATTTTTCCCCTAGCGTCATTAGAGTTCGTCCCGAAACGGAAAAGATATCAATTTTTATCGTTGTTGCTCTGTTCAGGCTGAAGTGTAGTGTTGTGGCATCATTAAAGGGATTTGGATAATTCGGGTAAAGCTCAAAGGCTTTGGGACGTTGACTCGTTTTTGATCGCACATCCGCCGATGGCGCTCTTTTCTGACTAAAGACCCACGGAAACAATTTCGGATGATCGTACGACTCGGCAAAAATGACATGCTCCTTGTCCGGCCATTCCGTAT
>CAYSNA010000631.1:0-2793 GCA_964432185.1 uncultured Cytophagia bacterium | reverse complement strand
ATTCCGGGTGGACGCTGACGCTGCTGGCCGTCCTGCTGCAACAGCACGGCGGCGAAACCAAGTTTTTCGAAAATTTTGGTCTGGAGCCCAAGGATGTGCCGCGCGTGAAAAAAGATCTGGAACAGAATATAAAAATCAACCAGTTTTTACGCGATTTGACCAAAGGCGTCGAGGAACCGACCGAGACGGAGATCGGCTCTTTTTATAAAAAAAATGCCAAGGATTTTACCATCCCGGAGCAGGTGCACGGCGCGCATATCGTCATGCGGCCGAATCCCGCCAATCCGGCCGTGGCGTATAACGAAATGCGCGAGATCCGTAATATGCTGCTGGACGGCGCCGATTTCAACACCATGGCCGATGAACATTCGTCGTGCCAGGACCAGGGCGGCGACCTCGGCTGGTTTTCCCCCGGTCATATGGTTGAAGGATTTGACGCCGTGGTTTTTTCGCTGAATCCCGGCGAAATCTCGCCGATTTTTCTCACCGAGTTTGGCTACCACATTGCCACGGTGTATGATAAAAAACCGCCGGAACTCAAGCCTTTGGACCAAGTGAAAGATGAGATCATCGATCGCCTCAAAACAGATAAAGGTGATGATTTAATTGGTGAGTGGGTGGATAAGCAAAAGCAGGATGCGGATATTCAGATAGAAGAATAAATCGTTACAAACCCTGTCGGGGCTTCAAAGCCCTGACAGGATTCAGATATCTTACGATACAATCGTCACGCTGGCGCTGGCGCCAAGTCGGCTGGCGCCGGCTTTGACCATCGCGATGGCGGTGTCAAAATCCCGAATCCCACCGGCCGCTTTGACGCCCATTTCGGGGCCGACAACCCGCCGCATGAGTTCAACATCGTGCACGGTCGCTCCCGCCGCGTTCAAGCCGGTGGATGTTTTGACAAAATGCGCTCCGGCTTCCTTGCATAAAACGCACGCCGCAACCTTTTCATCATCGTCCAGCAAACACGTTTCAATGATCACTTTGACAATCGCCTCGTCCGCCGAATCGACGACCTGCAGCACATCATCATAAACCGAGGAATAATCCTTGTCCTTGAGACTGCCGATATTCATCACCATATCAATTTCATCGGCGCCGAGAGAGACGAGCTCTTCCGTCTCCAGCACTTTGGTTTCAGTGGTATTGGCGCCAAGCGGAAAACCAACGACACTGCAAATCCATATATCACTGTCTTCCAGCAGTTCGACGCACAGCGGGATCCATGTTGGATTCACGCACACCGAGGCAAATCCGTATTGTTTGGCTTCCTCGCATAACCGTAAAATGTCCGTTTGTCGCGCGTCGGCTTTGAGCAGGGTGTGGTCGATGAGCGGCGAAAGCATTTTCCCGTCCAGAGATGTTGAATCGAGGCCGGGTTGCAACGGCCGGTGTTTGTATTCCGCTTGCGCTTGTGTGATCAGTTTTTCAAAATAATGTTGAGACATGTGTCCTCTCTTTCATTATTCCGGAGTATCTACCCCCAGTTCAATTTTTCGATAGAGCAGTTATTTTTTCTTTGAAATCGTGCACCATATCCAATGCCTGGTCGCGGCTCGGCGCTTCGGCAATGACGCGGATGATCGGTTCGGTGTTTGACGCGCGAATGTGAATCCATGAATCGGCATACAACAATTTTAGCCCATCCAGCGTATTGATGCTCTCATCTGCATGTTGGACGGTGAGTTTATCGACAATCTCACTCGCGTTTGTACCAAATCCCAATTCGATCTTATCTTTGATCATGGTGTATTGCGGGATGGCCGCGTGTAATGTGGATATTTTTGCGCCGGTTTCAGCCATGTATTGCAGCACAAGCGCAATGCCGACCGGGGCGTCGCGTCCGATGTGCAGCTCGGGGTACATAACGCCGCCGTTGCCCTCGCCGGCCATCACCGCGCCGATGTGCTTGGCTTTGACCGCAACGTTGATTTCACCGACTTTGGTGCGATGCACGCGCCCGCCGGCAGCCTGCACCACATCGTCAATGGCCCGTGTGGTCGACAGATTGACCACAACATCGCCTGGTGTATGCGACAAGACAAATTGGGTCACCAGCGCCAGCGTATATTCTTCGCCGAGTGGCTTGCCGAGTTCCGAAACCAGCGCGAGGCGGTCCACATCGGGATCCACGGCGACGCCGAGATCCGCCTTGTGTTTTACCACCGCATCCGCAAGCTCGCCCAGATTCTCCGGCACTGGTTCCGGATTCCTCGGGAACAGGCCGTTTGGCTCTTTGTTGAGATAAACGACCTGACAATTCAGCGCCTCAAAAAGATGCGGGAGAATGGTCGCGCCGGCGCCGTTGCAGCAATCAGCAACAACTTTGAATTTTTTCGAACGGATCACATCGGCCTTCACCAGCGGTAAATCGAGAATGGCGTCGATGTGCTGTTCGGCGGCATTGTTGTGTGGGTAAACGTGGCCAATTTTATCCCAGGCGGCAAAATTAAAATCCGCGTTTTTCACGCGCTGAACAACTTTGTCGCCCTGTTCCTGACGCAAAAACATACCGTCGGGCGCCAGCAATTTCAGTGCATTCCATTGTTTGGGATTGTGACTCGCCGTCAAAATGATGCCGCCGGCATAGTCGGGGTGTTCAACAACCAATTCGGTTGTCGGCGTGGACGCCATATCAATGTCAATGACATCGCAGCCGACCGACATGAGGCCGGCCCATACAGCGTACTTTATCAAATTCCCGGTTGCGCGCGAATCGCGTCCAACAACGATTTTTCCCGGAAATTCGCTGCCATACGCTTGGGCAAAATGCATCGCAATATCCGGGGT
>CAYSNA010000630.1:0-2795 GCA_964432185.1 uncultured Cytophagia bacterium | reverse complement strand
CAATTTTTTCACTTTTTCACACACCCCAATTACAATGTATACGTGCCACGCACCTCAAAGGTGCGTGGCACGTAAGACCTAGTTGTCGCGCAACTCTAGCATAACAGAACGAACGTGATCAGAAATATCAGCCGTTTTTTTATCTTTAATCTGTTCAAAAAAAATCGGCGGACCAAAGCGCAATCGCATTTTTCCCGGGCGAATGAGTTGACTGCCCTTGTGTTTGATGCTGTACGAATCAATCATCACCATGGGCAGAATATCCACGCCCCCTTGTTTGGCAAGAAGAAAAGTACCGCGCATGAACGGCTTGAACTGGCCATCCAGGGTACGACCGCCTTCGGGAAAAATGACGATAGATGTCCCGCCGCTCAAAATCTGTTGCGCCGTTTTAAGGCTGTTCATTGCCGAACGCGGATTTTTATGGCTGATGGGAATCATGCCGAGCCGCTTGATCAATCGTCCGTAAAACGGCCAGGAGAAATGATCTTCCAGCTCCACGCCGCGGACATAGGTTGGGATATAACCGAAGACGATGAACACATCAAAAATATTCACATGATTGGACATGAAAAGATATGTCATGTTTGGTTGGACAAACTCCTTGCCCTCAACCTGCACGCGAATGCCGACGGATCTTACGATCATCCGGCAAAAAAATTTGACCAGCGGATCAAACTTTTTCGGATGGATAACCAGTCCTAACAGCAGAACAATCAATCCACACAATAAAAATGTGACAAGCCCTGATGTCCAGGCAAGAGTTGACAACAGCTTTGTTCCAAGATGGGTTGGATTTCTCATGGTATTATTTAGCACCCTTATTTAATCACAAACCATGTTACGCCAAACGGCTCAACTGAAACCGGTACTGTGGTTTTATAGTCGCGTGATAACGAATATGCAGAAAAAGCAGTATCCTGTTCACCAATCAATACCTCATCCGTCAATCCGGTATAGTAAAGCGGCAATGTCAACTGTTCCTCACGCGTTTCATTTGTCGGATTATACACCATAACCAATCCTTTAATATCAAGCAGCGGATTGACGTGCACAATACAATCCAGTTGGCGGCCGTCGGCGCGGCGAACGTGAATGATGTCCGAATCAAGAATGGCGCGATACTTTTTATAAAAATCCACCCACTTTTTGACGACGGCTTTGGTTTCCGGCGCATCATATAATCGCGGTCCGCGATAACACGCTTGCACGCCGGCGCCGAACAGATTGGCGAGTCGCTGCTCATAATGGCGCAAATGATCTTTCAGCGGCTCGATGGTCGCAGCCGCACCACCGCCGTGATATTGCGTCAGCGGCACAAACATCCAGCCCATGGACGGCGTTTTCGTCCAGGTGCCGTCGTAAACCTTTTGCCGTTCAATGATTTCCTGCTGTTTGCGCGGCAGGGACCAATTGGTCTCGCGGTAGCCCATGGCGATTTTGCTGCTGCCCTGCAAAAAATACCAATCCGGCACATTCAGATAAATTCCCTTAGCCCGGCACCATTGATAAAATCGGGTGATTTTTTTATACTGATTCCATTGCGAATCATTCAAGCCAGCGTGGCCGGGATGTTCTTCCGACATACAGACATCGCCCGGATACGAGCCATCGAGTTCGAGAATATCCATACCCGTGGTTTCGTAAAAATGGTAGAGTGCGTCAAAATAATCTTGTCCCCACTCACTCTCGAGACAGGGCGAATGACCAAAAGTCGGCGTTATCCCTTCCGGCATCACAACATCATTTTTTGCATTAATGGATCGACTGGCAAGCAGCGAATAACCGCCCAGCGCCACGCCTTTGGAATGCGCATAATCGGTCAACTTTTTCATGCGTTTGATATTTTTCTCGCTCTGATCTTCCAGATTAAAACCGCTGCCAAAGGTCATAATCACCATTTCAAAACCAACCTCGGCGCATTGATCGATGGCGAGTTTCACCGATGTATCATCCGCCTGGCGAACGTGCATGAGAATGGGATTCTCCGTGCACCATGGCGCGATGGTGCGGTACATTTTTCGTTCGGCCAGGCCTTTGCGTTCGCGATCCCAATTATCATGCAACAGTTCAAAGGTTCGAAACGATTCGAACGATCCGCCCGGCTCAATAGTAACATTTGGCCCGAGCATCGGCTTGCACTCCAGCAGACAGGGCATCTGGCGCAGATAATTCACCTGGGTGAGATAAAGCGAATCCGTTTCCCAGAACACGCTTTTGTTGACGGTCGAGTTGGAGCTTTTATCGCCGCCAAACGCATAATCCGTCATAATCGTCATATTGGGCAGCATCCAGAACGCCGGTTTTTCCACATAACTTTCCGGTTCGACAAACGCGAGGATTTCACTTTTGAATGTATTGAGGGTGATCGGGTCGTTGCCGTTATTTTTCAGCGTGAACCATTTGGAGATCAGCGGAATGCCGTCGTAAATCTCATAATTAATGGTCACAAGAACATCCTTCAGTTTGGGATGCTTTTGGGAAAGTTGTGGCGACGCAAGGAAATTCATTTGAAGCTGCTTGCCCGGCGGCGGCCACGGCAAATCCTGCGACATCCAGTCGAGGTGCTTTTTCCACGGGAAGCGTTCCACGGTCGGGCCGACGGCATAATCGACAAACTGAAACGACATAGGATCGGCCGTTAAACTATCGAGCCACTGCGGCAACACATAGTTGTGCACCGGTTGGCCTTCTAATCCACCAACGGGCAAAATAACGCCATCAATTTCCAATTCAGCTTCGGGGCGGACGGAACGGACAAATTCTTCCTGCGACACAAGATTCCGAAAGCTGAT
>CAYSNA010000629.1:0-2811 GCA_964432185.1 uncultured Cytophagia bacterium | reverse complement strand
AACAGCGCATCGGACGCTGTCACCGCTACGGCCAGCAGCACGATGTGGTGGTGATCAATTTTCTCAATCAATTGAATGCCACCGACTGCCGTATCTATGAACTGCTCGATGAAAAATTTCACCTGTTTGACGGCATCTTTGGCGCGTCCGATGGCGTGCTCGGTGCGCTGGATGCTGATCTCGATTTTGAACGCCGCATCCAAAAAATTTATAACGAATGCCGAAATCCCGAACAGATTGAATTGGCGTTTGAAGAACTGCAGCGCGAAATGGACGACATCATCCAGGACCGCATGAACGACACCAAACGCATTCTGCTCGAACATTTTGACAGCGACGTACACAGACGGCTGAACGTCAACCTGGACGAGACGCGAGAAATTCTCGATCATATTGGCGAGCGGTTTTGGACGTTGAGTCAATATGTGTTATCGGATGTGGCTGACTTTGACGAGACCAATTTGCAATTCAATCTGTTGCGCTCTCCTTTGGCCGAGATTCAGCACGGTCGATACCATATGGTGTCGAAAAAACACGCCAACATTACCGGCGATTTTTTGTATCGCCTGTCGCATCCGCTGGGCGAGTATGTGATCAACGCCGGCAAAAATTGTCAGACGCGCGCCTCGCAGGTTTATTTCGACATCAGTAATCATCCGCGCAAGATTACGCCGTTGCAGCGCCTCAAGGGGAATAGCGGCTGGATGGCGCTGAAAAAGTTGACCATCGACTCGTTCGAAAAAGAAGAGTATTTGATTTTTACCGGCTTGACGGACAACGGCAAAGTGCTGGATCAGGAATTGTGCGAGCAGTTTTTTCTCCTGCGCGGCGCTGTGGCCAAGCCGCTGGTCATCGACGACAAAATACAAAAACAGCTCGATTCAGCCATCAAAAAAGAGACGGACAAACGGGTCAAGACCTCCATCGATGTGAACAACAGCTATTTTATTGAAGAGTGCGACAAGCTGGATCAGTGGGCCGAAGACGCGGTCATCAGCATTGAGCGGGAGCTGGACGCGGTGAAGAATGACATTCGCACGTTGAGCCGCCGCGGCCGGCTGATCAAGGAACCGATCGAGCAGCATAAAATGCAGGTCGAACTGCAAAAACTGGAGCGGCAAAAAAAGGAACTCCGCGAGCGCCTGTTTATGGTGGAAGATGATGTCATTCGCAAACGCGACAAACTCATCCACAAAGTGGAGCAACGCATGCAGCACGACCATTTTGTGGAGGAGATATTTGTGCTGCGGTGGACGGTGATTTGATGGGAGACGAGAAACGTGAAACGGGAGAGGTTTTACTCGTCGGGAACTTTTTTTTAAATTGAAAGAAGCGATCAGCCTTCAGCTATCGGCAGTCAGTGAATGAAAAACAGCCTGTTGGATCAAAAAAGTTTATCACCAGTTGAGTAGTTTATCCCACATTTCTTAATCAATTGATATTCAATAGCTGACAGCAGAACGCTGACAGCTATTCGCTTAATTTAGGCCAAAGTGAGTCTCTCATACTTTTTTTGCATTCCGTGCATCAGCCATCACAAAACTGAAACAGCAGCCGCGTATACACCAGATTTTCCTGAAAAAATTGCGGATTGGTTTTCTTTTTATAATACTCGTAAATCCGCGTCGATCGGCTGATTTGTTTTTGCAAAAAAAGCTTGAAAAGCCGCGTTTTCAGCGGTGATGTTGATGTCAAAAAATGCCTGAGCAAATCAATGCCGGGTTCAACATAATTTTCAATGGAGTGATGAATAAACTCGATCGTCGGCAGAACCTTTTGCGTAATATCAAATTCGTCGATCAAATGCAGGCCAAACTCGCGCGCGCTTTTGATATAGTCTTTCAAAACATTCGTCACTTCCTTGATATTTACATCCCGACTCTTGCGAAACATGCCCGCCACCAATAAATACCCACTCGGTTCAAGCAGCGCGGCGCATTGCAGGAATCCGATCCGGGTTGGAAAATAGTTCTGCGATTCGCTCATCAGGATCAAATCAAATTTATCATTCAGATTCAACTTTTCAAATTTCGAACTAATAAAAGTGATGGCGCCATTGGTGTCTTGAAAATATCTGGCGTGATGCTTTTCCGGAGATACAGCGGTCACGTGATAGCCCGAATTTACCAGCGCTCGTGACACATCACCAATGCCGCAACCGACGTCCAGAACCGTTTGCACCGATGGCGGAATCGCTTCAAGGAGCATCTCGGTGAATCTGTCCTGCGCCTGACGCACGCCGGCCAGCGTTTTGTTTGTATTATCGTGCCAGTACCCGTAATGCAGAGAGTCCAGCTTTAAAATATCGGTCATCAAATACAATTCCAGATCGAGTCCGGAAAATTCGGTAATAATTTGTGTTTTCATTTTTTTCCCTGATTTTCCTTTAGTTCGGTTCTATCTTTTTTGGGGCTGTCACAGCCATTCACGTTTGCTCCGTTGCATCCGCAGAAAATACCCGAAAACAACATGAAAAACAGCCTTCACAGCGAGAGCACTCTAATCGATATTTTGAAATTTTCAACTATCTTCTCTCGAGTTCAAAATTAATGATTTGTAATCTGTCGGTGCAGCAGACACGAATTGAATCGTCAAATGAAATACTATTATAATAAAGAGACTCGTAACCATAATGACCCGCTACGATATAAAGCAACGACGGGCATTTACCCTTGCACTTGTAAAAAATTTTGTAAAAGCCCTTTTCATTGGTTGCAACCGTCTTAAGCCGCGTACCACTCGACCAGCCCATTTCACCCAATTCAACAGTCGCACCTTCAATCGGTGAGGAATTCACTTTATCTCTCACTG
>CAYSNA010000628.1:1266-2812 GCA_964432185.1 uncultured Cytophagia bacterium | reverse complement strand
AGCATGCCGGCCGGTATCGAGGACCCGTCTTGTTGGGGCTGCCACCAGCTCCCCCCGAGCGAGCGCCCGTCGCATCTCGTTGTGACTGTTGAAGGGCGGCAGGTCATCCGCAACTCGATCCCGCTGTACAACGATGTCAATTATGATTACATGCGGTTCAAGGATTATCCGCAGTTGTCCAAAGCCGGACTTGGTCAGATTCTCCGATTGCCGTTTGATGTGATGGCAAGTTTGACCCTTGGCGCATTTAATCCGAATCGATGGGGTTTAGGCGCGGAACTCAACAAACTGTTTTTTAATCGGCATCTGTGCATCGGTTACAGCGTCGAGTATACCGGCTTTTTGCTGTATTATGACAAGATCTGGAATTATTCGCAGCTCAATTTAAAGACGGACAAACTCTACGCCTGGTATTACATGGACTTTATGAACAGCCAAATTGGTTTGTCCTATAATTCCTATGTGATGAAAGATCATGGAGTGCTTTTTGAATTTTCGCGTAATTTCCAGGAATCGACCGTCGGTTTCTTTTTTGGCGAAACCGACATGGACAAGTTTGGCGGTATTATGATCCGATTCCCGTTATCTGCACAAAAGCGCCCGGCGCCGACGCTGGCACGAGTCGCATTGCCGCGCTATTACGAGTATTCCTATCGCGCGACAAATGTTGTTTACGCCGAGCAGGCACCGATTCAGACTGGTATTTCTGTTTACACCGGCACCTCCTTGGTGAATTTATATCAGCACCTCACACCCAACTATGTCAGGCAGAATACGAATGTATATAAAGAAGCATTTGACTATTTAAAATCAATGTCGGAAAGGAGGGGAGAGGACGACACCTTGTCTCAACACTTAAATCGAAAATAATTATAAACTGGAGCATGGCATCACTTTTTTTTTGAGAGGCAGCACAAATCATTAATCCACGGGAGGATACGATGAACATCTCCAAAACGACACGTTACTGTGTTGTATGTGTACTGGTTGTTGCCTCGCTGTTTTTGGTAACGTGTACGACCAATGAAGTGAGCGAGCCGCTGGGCACGAGCAGTTTCGGCCCAATGCAACTCACCTCATTAACCAATTCATCGGGGCTTGAGAAAAAAGATTTTTACACCTATGAAGACATTTATCTGTCGCTCGACGGTCTCCGTCCGCTCGAGCAGACCAACATCGAAGTCATTCGCGGCTGTGATGAATGTCTGGAATCCATCAAACGGGCTGTTGTGGTCACCGATCGCGACGGCAAAATTACCAACTTGCCAATTTTTTACCATGTTGGTGTCACGCCGCAAGGCAGACGTGTGAATATGTACGGCAAATATACCGTACTTATCACGCAACCACCAAAAGAAGAACCGTGGTATCATCTGGAAATCTGTTTTGGCATTAAAGACGATATCTCGCCGGATCCGCAAATTCATGCTTTTGATGAACGAACACTTTTCAAGGGCAAAGCGTCGCTTGTTGGCGAGGATGTATATGTCCAGGCGTGGCATATCAAAACAAGTGATGTGAAATATGATTCCGTAAAACTGTTGAT
>CAYSNA010000628.1:0-1256 GCA_964432185.1 uncultured Cytophagia bacterium | reverse complement strand
GGTGTCATTGAGACGGTCATCCCTGACGGCAATGGACACATCGGTCCGACTGTGATTTGGCCGGCTGCCGCGGTCACCGGCAGTTATGATATTGTCGCTGATATTTATCCTTTTGGTGAATATACAGAAGGTGATGTCATTTCGGATTTGCGCATTTCCGGCCTGGTCATTCAAAAACCGCCGAGCACATCGGATATCGTGGTTGATATTGCGACTGATATGATGGGTACTGTGCAAAATACCTTTGATGAGCTCGAACCGATTTTTGCCAAGGTTGATCCGGATGTGCGTCCATTGGATTTGCGCGCCTGGCTGTTGCCGTTGCCGCACTGGGTGCCGGTTTTTGTGGCGCCGCATAAATCCACCTGGAACCAGGATGACCAGCTTGTGACGATCAGAACCGTCGGGACACATCAAATGCCGTCCTATGTTCAAATGAACGAACGCTCCGGCACGATTGATCTCTTCCGTCTGCGTGGCGAGAACAAGATCGATTATTATCATCCACTGCGTTTATGGCCAGGCGACTATGATGTTATCGTTGATGTCAATCGCAACTTTTTATACGATCCTGGTATCGACTTGCTTGATGGTGGGCCGCAGGTTGGTTTTACGGTGGTATCAGAGGCGGATACCATGCCCAAGGTTCGTCTTATTAATACAGCGTCCGAAGATCTTTTGGGTCGAGGATCCGTTCCTGTGCCGTATCTGCATGGGCAATTACTTGATGACGAGAACAAGCCGATTGTCGGTGTTGATGTCAAGTTTACCGTCATCCTGGGGCCGGGCTATGTTGAACCGCTGGAAGATGTGACCGATGACGAAGGTATCGCGACAACGCGTGTGTATGGCATTGGTTATGAAGTGACGCGCGTTCGTACCGAAGCTGTAGTTGACGGCCAGTTATACTACAATGTTGTGTCGTTCTATCGCACGTTGCCGTGTAATCATGATCAGGGACACGGTTCCGGCAATTGGCAAGGATTTGTCAGCGGTCCGTAGGATTCTGCTCAAGAATACCTCAGGGGTAATTTGTTTTCAAATTACCCCTTTTTTAATATTTGGATAAAAAATTCCAGGCGCTATTGTTGCAAGATGGAATCGAGCTGGCGATGCTCCGACCTCATGATGAAAAAAATACTTGCCGCAGCGTCTGGGTCGGATAATTCGTTACGATGTTTATGGTGGGACTTGAAGGTTATTTTATTCGTGCTCTTGCTCTCGAGTATTCTTGCCGCAGGAGCTCAAAATTCAGT
>CAYSNA010000627.1:0-2816 GCA_964432185.1 uncultured Cytophagia bacterium | reverse complement strand
ATGTGTGGGACGCCCAAACCATGTTTTTTCTTTTTCCTCAGGAATTTGGATATTGGAAATATGCAGTTTGTATTGTGTCTGCGCCATACCAATATTGAATAAAACCATCAATAAAACTGTTGACCACAAAAAGGCTTTCAGAATTCGATTAAATTGTTTCACAGAACCCTCCTTTTTCATGTACATCATTGTATCCGCCGTAAAGATTAATTATTCAAAAGTATTCCAAGTTTTTCATTTGCTTCGGATAGACGGGCCGAGAACGGATAAAAGCGCGCCACTTTCGCATAAGCATTCAGAGCCTCTTTCTCCCCGACAGGCCCCATTTTTTCATAACATTCGGCAATCAGCATTTGTGCGTCATCGGCAATAATGTGCAATTTCCGATCGACGTTATCCACATAGGACGGATATTTGGGGTAATCCCGTTCCAATTTTCCGCCATACTGGTCGATGACCGCATTTAATTTTTCAATTGCTTTTTCATAATCACCAATGGCCATCAACGATTGCCCAAGACCCAAATAGGACAAGGCGATCATACTTCGCTCATTGTTCGGGTCAATATCGATGGCTTTTTGAAAGTTCTCAATCGCCTCCGGCCACTTGCTTTGGTATTTATAACATACGCCGAGCAGATAGTAATATCGTAACGACGGGGATTGGATATCTACCAAAATAGTATCAGTCACAGATTTATATTTTTGCAAAAGGATGCGAATCTCGGCATAATTTAATTTATCCATATCCGTAGTCGTTTGGGCATAAGCATCCGTAAAGTCAGCTCCCAAAAGGACAAGACACGCAGAGAAGAAAATCATTATTTTTCGGTTCAAGATTCCTCCGCAAAATATTTCGTTTCAAGGGCAGAATAGTCTAAATTCTAATTGCGACTCCACGCCAAATTCGTTTATTTGTTTCTCAAATGTTCTTGATAGATCTGATCCAGGCGAGCCGCAAAAGAACGCAATCGATCTGCAACGTTGGGATCATCGCTTTCGGCCATCATCTTGAACAAAATGTTGACCAAATATCTGAACTGTTCGATGCCGCCGACAAATTCAAGATATTGTTCCTGGTTTTTCTCATCATAAACGCCGGCCAGCAGCAGTGCGGCTGAATTCACCGTCGCGGAATCGCCATATTGAAAACGGGTCAACACCTGCAAATTGTTAATTTTCTTTTTTGCTTCCGATGCTTGCGCCTCGACCTGTTCAGCAAAATAATCAGCATCAAAAGGCTCGCCAAAATCAATGGTCAAAAAGAGACGAAAATCGTTATCAAGCGCCTCATGCGGCTTCAAGGCATAGGCAAAATCGATGCGCATGGCTGCGTTATCGATATAATCCAGTTTCAATCCGCCGCCAAAACTGGCCGATTTCGTGCGCGAATTAAATCCGGCACGCACGCTGAATAAATTTTTATCTGACAAAATAGGCACCAGCGCTTCTGCACCGGCGAACGTACCCAACTTGCGACCCTGGAAATATTCCTGATCAGCTACGATATTGAAATGCCAGTTTTTCACCGGCGCCCATTTCCTAAACCACAGGCCGTAACTAAAACCCCAGCGATACATGCGTGGGTAAACATCTTCCTCACCACCGCCAATACTGATTTTGGGCTGCAACACATTCTGCACAGCAAAACCTAATTGTAACGGCACGAGCCATCGAAGTGGAATAAATTCCTTCAAGAGCGGCACATTGATGGGGCGAAAGGTGACGCCGATATCCGCGCCAAAACCAGTGCCGGATGATTTGCCATCGGCATCATAACCCGGAAAATTCTGGCTGACCGTTTTTAAATTTAAACCATAATTCAGGACGCCCCAGGAATTCACCCACTCCCGAGCAAAAGAGAGCATAAATGCCTGTTCATAAAAGTCAAAACTTCCCTGACTCGCATTATTGCCATCCCTTTGATCAAAGTCCGCCATATTCAGATTAACCCAGGCCAGTCCCACAGCATTCTGAGCGCCGACGTAACTTCGCGGCATGGCCACCGCCATATAGGTGAACCTGGAGTCCAGAAAAAGGTCCGTGTACATTGAAGAAAATTCGGCTCGCTGCATATTCATCATGCCGGCAGGATTCCAATAGATGGCGCTCGCATCATCCGCCAGACCCGTAAAGGTGTGGCCCATGCCAAGCGCGCGTCCACCGACACCGTATCTGAGAAATTCACCCGGCTGCCCGGCATCGCCGCTTTGGGCAAGGGCATTGGTGTTGAGAAGACAAAAGATGCTCAACAGCACAAGAAGTCTATAGCTCACATTTTTCAGCATAGGAATCAACTCGTTATTTTTTGCACGAAAAACCAAATTTATTAATTGAATAAACCGGGTTTGCGAGTTCAGATTTGTTTTCGACATCGATTACCAACATTTCCTATCGTTGCGTTTCAAGTGATGCTTGGTGTTAGTCTTTTATGACAGCTATTTTGCGCATATACCGTTCACCGGTATCGAGCTCATCGATGACGCAAATATAACCCCCGTTTGCGACAACTTTGCCTTCGGCATTTTTTCCATCCCAGACCAATCCATTACCGCCGTTCAAGCTGCCTTCGCCACCGTTCATACCTTGTTGACAGTCGGCGACTTCCCATTCCTTAACCAGATTGCCGAACGGATCCAAAATGGAAATGCGGACGCGGGTGTTTGCCGAGGCGTAAAACAACAAATTAGTCACTTCACCAGTAGCTGGATCAAATGGATTGGGAAAATTCGATACTTCACGTTCATTGTAGCGCATGAAAAATTCTTTAACGTTACTGCCATGATCGATGGTTTGCAGTATATCGTTGGTTAGCAC
>CAYSNA010000626.1:0-2822 GCA_964432185.1 uncultured Cytophagia bacterium | reverse complement strand
CACTCTCCATTGCAGTGCGTCTAACGCTCATCCCGTATTTGATTCTCAAATATAGAATAAAGGGCGAAAATACAAAACTTTTTAAGACGCTCGAACCACCTTTTCTGCTTATTCCCAATCATGTGTCGATGTTCGATCCACCTATGGTCAACGGCTTTATTTTTCGCCATGTGCATTTTGTCATGTCCGATGCCAATCTTCGCTCAAAAATTGGACAATGGGCCTATCTTCGCTTGTGCAATGTCATCCCCAAAACAAAGGCGGTTTCTGATTCGTCCGCTGTTCGCAAAATGGTGGCGTTGGTGAAAAAAAATCGTGTGATCTGCGTCTTCGCCGAAGGACGTTCCACATGGGATGGCGTAACGCACGATATCTTTTTCTCCACGTCAAAATTGATCAAGATTCTAAAAATCCCCGTTGTCGTTCCGCTGATCAGCGGCGGCTATCTGACGCATCCGCGCTGGGGGACCACGGTGCGACCGGGTCGCATGGTCATCCATTATAAAAAATTATTTGACGGTCCGGAAGTCGCAGATATGACGCCTGAACAAATCCACGCAAAATTATTGGCGGAGATGTGGAATGACGATTATGACTATCAGCGCCGTACCGGCTTGACCTTCAAAACCAAAAAAGGCGCCGAGTATCTGGAACGGTTGCTGTTCCTCTGTCCCGAGTGCGACGAAAAAGTAACGCTGCACTCGGAGGGCAATCGTTTTATCTGCACCTCCTGCGGATTTGAAAATGAATGGACAGCGGAAGGATATCTCAAACCGATCAACCGAGAACAGCAACCGATCCGAAGCGTGACAGAGTGGGTGAGGTGGCAAAATGAAACCTTTGGCAACCAGATAAAACACATGCTGGACGAAAAAACTGCTGAGCCCATTTTTACCGATGAGCACGTCACGCTCAAAGTTGGCTATAAAACTGATCCGCTGCACACGGTGATGTCCGGTACGATGGCGCTTTATCTTGATCGCTTTTCGATCAAAAATGAGCATGAAGAAAAAATATTTCCGATTGAACAGGTTGATGGTGTGCAGGTGCTGCTCGCCAATCAATTCGAATTTTATTTTGACGGTTCGGTGTACAAATTTGAATTTTCCAATCCGCGTTGTTCAGGCTACAAATACATGAACGCGATACAAAAGATTGCACCGGAAAAGACCGAATTGGAATAACAAAAGCAAACACAGAGATATACGGAGCTTGCGCAGCGGAACATGGCGAATTTTTTGCCGTGAACGCTGTGCTGCCGAGTGTCTCCGTGTCATCAAAAATACTAAAGACGGAGAACGTGCTATGAAGAACATGATTGTTGTGATGCTGGTTTTGTTACTGTCCGTTTGTTTATTTGCGCAAAAAGAAGATATCACCAAAACCGGATGGAATTTTGGCCTCTTGCCGGTCGTCGCCTACAACACGGATTTGGGATTTCAGTACGGCATTTTGTTCAATTTTGTCAATTTTGGCGATGGCAGCAACTATCCGAATTATAACCAAAAGGTTTACGTCGAGGCATCGCAGTACACCAAGGGCAGCGGCATTTACCGCGTCTATTACGATTCCTACACGCTCATTCCCGGCATCCGTTTTATCGGTGACCTGAGTTATCTGCCGGATCGCACCTATTCCTTCTTTGGTTATAACGGCTATGAATCCGTTTACAATAAATCCTGGATCACCCAAGACGAGCCCGGTTACAAGTCCCGTACTTTTTATGCCTATGATCGTGATTTTTTGCGGATCAAAGCGGATTTTCAAGGCAAGATTCGCGGCAATACCCTTCGTTGGGCCGCGGGCATTGCCGGACGGAATTTCAATATTGGTTCCGTCGATATCGACAAGCTCAACAAAGGTCAGGATGAAGAGGACAAATTGCCGTCGCTGGAGGAGCAGCCTGGTTTGTACGAAAAATATATCGACTGGGGCTTGATTCCCGACGATGAAAAAAATGGCGGTTTCATCACCTCGCTCAAGGCGGGAATTATTTATGATACGCGGGATGTGGTGTCCGATCCGAGCAAAGGCATGTGGTCCGAGGCGACTCTGGTCACCTCACCGACATTTCTCGGCAGCGATTTCAGCTTTACGAAAATAAACCTGACGCACCGTCAGTATTTAACCGTGCTGCCGCGAACGCTGGTTTTTGCGTATCGACTCGGCTATCAGGCCACCATTGCCGGCAAAACGCCGTTCTTTTATCTGCCGTTTATTGAGCCATCCGAACTTGTGGCCGCCAAAAGTGAGGGGCTCGGCGGCGCGCAATACAATCGCGGCATTATGCGCAACCGCATGATCGGCGAGGCCATCGCCTACGGCAATTTTGAGTTCCGGCTGAAATTCTGGCGGTTCACCGTGGCGAAACAAAATATCTATCTCGGTACTAATTTGTTCCTCGATGCCGGTCAAGTGCTGACGCCGTATGATTATGGCGATGTGGATACCGGTTCTGAAGATGAAAACGTGTATTTCAAAAAAGATGCGGAAAAAATGCACTATTCTACCGGACTCGGTTTGAAAATTGCCATGAATCAAAATTTTATCATCTCGGTGGATTATGGTATGGCGCTGGATGAGCAGGACGGCGACAGCGGATTGTATATCTTGTTGAATTATTTGTTCTGAGGACGTTTGAAAATATCACCCAAACTGGATAAACCGAAGCAAAAAAGTTTGGGGACACGGATTTGCACGGCCCAGCCTCTGGCCGCAACCAAAGAGTAGCCCACGGAATACACGAAAAATCGCGGACATTACATTTGTATTTCCGGGCATTCCGTGGGCCTGTTCCTAAAAGATCGACTTTTATTCTGCTC
>CAYSNA010000625.1:0-2827 GCA_964432185.1 uncultured Cytophagia bacterium | reverse complement strand
GTTTGTTGTATTCGGAATCGACAATACGATAGGCCAAACCCAGCTTGAGGTTGGTTGGCAGCGGATCAGCTTGAGCCGCATCAATATAAGTGATTTTCGGACCCATATTGGACAGGTTCATACCAACGCTCAATTTGGGCGCAAAGGGGAACTTGTACAGGGTCGAAATATCAAAAGAAAATGCATTCGCAACACCTTCGCCCTGTTCAGCGCCAACGCTGACGCCACCGGCAAGGTTGGAGCGGATGTAACGCATACCGAGGCCAACGCCCCAGTTTTCCATAATTTTGGTACCATACGTCAAAGCGATAGAATATTCATTACTGCTAAAGTTGCCCAGCTCGGTGCCGGTTTCATCCGTATGGACCTGCTCGCCGAGGTTGAGAAAGGTCACATTGGCGCCAAATGTACCGATACCTTCGATGTTATGAACATACGATGCAAATTCGTAAAACATATCGCTGCCAAATTCCGGCAGCCAGTTCACGTGCATGAGATGCAGTTCCTTGTTATGCTGAAACGCCAGACCGGCCGGATTCCAGAAGGTCGCCGTTGCATCATCCGCCAACGCGACGAAGGCTTCGCCCATACCAGCAGCGCGGGCGCCAGGAGAGATCATCAAGGACAGTACGGCTGCTTCACTAACAGCATAAGCAGGATTGGCCGCAAAAACCAAGAGTGCGCCAAGTACCATCACAAGAACGAGTTTTTTCATTTCTGCCTCCAAAAGAGTTTCTATTGAAATTAAATTTTCGTCTTAAACAAAAAAGACCGAATGTGTGTTGTCGCTTCCCTTGTTGAGGAACTCACCAGCAGACATTCGGTCTACGCCATTATCGTGAGCCACTATACAAAGTTCGCATACTGGTGAATTTACGGTTTCACATGCCAAAATAAAATATAGCAAAAATTACATGAAATTAAAAGTAATCTAAAACCAGTATCGAACTTCTATAAGCAAACTCCATTACTCATCAGAATCATTTGTCTCTTCTAACTTTTTCACCAGGCAAAAGTTCCGACTATTTTCATTTTTTCTTAGAGAGGATTGAATCCTGCCCATTTCGGCAGTTGCTAAACAATATCTGTGCCAAATACAACCATTCTCTGACGCTGTTTTTGTGACGGCGCTACGTCCGACTAATCGCCATAAATTCAAACAATTAGAACAACTATAGCGTCAATCCGGCCAAAGTGCAAAAGAGAAATAAAAAAGTTGAATTGAAAAAGTGTCCTGTTGTATCAACACAGTGATGCCAGGTGATACACACTCTCTGTAACCGAATGTACGACAGCAGGGATGTTGCCGGTGATTTAGCCGATGAGGGCTTTGTATGCGTCAGCATCGAGCAGCGCATCGAGTTCATCGGCATTTGACATTTTTACTTTGATCATCCAGCCGCCGCCGTAGGGGTCTTTGTTTACGACTTCCGGATCATCCGCCAGCGCCTCATTAATCTCGACCACTTCGCCGCTGACCGGCGCAAACAAATCGGACACGGCTTTGACCGCCTCGACGGTGCCGAACGATTCACCCTGATTGGCCTCAGAACCGACGTCCGGCAGTTCAACAAAGACGAGATCGCCGAGCTCACCCTGGGCGTAATCGGTAATGCCGATTGTTGCCGTGTCGCCATCAACGGCAACCCATTCATGATCATTCGAGTATTTTAGATTTTCAGGGACTTGCATTTTTCCCTCCGTTACATGACAATATTTTCGATTTCAAGGAATTTTGTATTGAAATCGCCACTGCGAAATCTTTCATTTTTCAAAATTGCTTTATGCAAAGGAATGGTGGTGGCCACGCCTTCAATGATAAATTCATCCAGCGCGCGCAACATGCGTTCGATCGCCTCGGCGCGATCCTGACCGTGAGTGATCAATTTGGCGATCAACGAATCATAATAGGGCGGAATCATATATTGCGCATACGCGTGCGTATCGACGCGAACGCCGACGCCACCGGGCGTATGAAAACTGGTGATTACACCGGGAGACGGTCGAAAATTCTGCGCCGGATCTTCCGCATTTATGCGGCATTCGATGGCGTGACCACGAAGTTTGAATTTCTTTAAATTCTTGTCAATTTTTTTGCCGCCGGCGATTTTGATCTGTTCTTTGATCAGGTCGATATCGAGCACTTCCTCTGTGACCGGGTGTTCCACCTGGATGCGAGTGTTCATCTCCATAAAATAGAATTTTCCCTCATCCATCAAAAACTCGATGGTACCGGCACTATTATAGCCGGCCGCTTTGGCGCCGCGAATAGCCGCTTCATTCAGTTCATCACGCATCTCTTGCGACACTGCCGGCGATGGCGATTCTTCAATCAGCTTTTGATGTTTTCGTTGAATGGAGCACTCGCGCTCGCCAAGCGATACCGCGTTGCCGTAATTGTCGCCCAAAAGCTGGACTTCAATATGGCGCGGACTTTCGAAAAACTTTTCCAGATAGAGATCGGGATTACCGAAAGCGGCGCTCGCTTCCGATTGTGCGGAATTGTAGTTTTTTTCCAGATCATTTATATTTCGAACAACGCGCATGCCGCGGCCGCCGCCGCCGGCGACTGCTTTGATGATGATCGGAAAACCAAATTCTTTCGCCAGACGTTCGGCTTCTTTTACAGACTTGAGCACACCTTCGGAACCGGGGATGCACGGTACGTTGGCCCTTTTCATTGTCTCTTTGGCAAATGCCTTGTCACCCATTTGGGAAATTACCGTTGGCGATGGACCAATGAACTTGATATCGGAGGATTCACAAATCTCGGCAAATCGCGCATTTTCCGACAAAAAACCGTAACCCGGATGAATGGCTTCGGCAT
>CAYSNA010000624.1:0-2847 GCA_964432185.1 uncultured Cytophagia bacterium | reverse complement strand
GACCGAATTTTGTTCTTTTCAGGCCGGCCGCATAACGGCACCATCGTGATCGATTCGCTGGATCACGGCACCGAGGAGAATCCAATCCTCTTTTCGTCTTATGGCGGGAAGAAAGCAGTCATTGACGGGGCAGACGGAAGCGGGATCCTTCTGCGGAAAACCGCCCATGTTTTAATCGCACATCTGCATGTGCAAGGTTCCGGTCGCTTTTCCAACAGCTCGTCCGGTCTCGTTCTTGACCAATGCCAATTTATTCATATTGATTCGGTTCAGGTTTCCGGCTTTCAGAAAGCGGGGATCGACATTGTGGATTCGCCGGATATCAAAGTGACCCGGGTGCACGCCTTGGATAACGGCGCTGCGGGCATCAGATCCCATTCGATGCAAAAACTCAACAAAAACCTTTATATCGGCTATTGTCTGGCGGAAAACAATCCGGGCGATCCGACCAACCTGAATAATCACAGCGGCAATGGCATAGTCGTTAGCGGCGTCGATGTCGGAGTCATTGAGTATTGTGCCGCGACCAACAATGGGTGGGATATGCCGCGCGACGGCAATGGACCCGTGGGCATATGGGCCTGGTTTAGCAATCGCGTCGTCATTCAGCACTGTATTTCCTTCGACAATAAAACGTCGCCCACGGGCAAAGATGGCGGCGGCTTTGATTTTGACGGCGGCGTGACCAATTCCATCATGCAGTACAATTTGTCCTATAATAATGAAGGCGCAGGATATGGGTTGTATCAATACGCCGGCGCTGCCGAATGGACGAACAATAGTATTCGATATAATATCAGTTTCAATGACGGTTGGAAGAACGGCCAGTGCGGCATCCATGTCTGGGCATCGCCTGGTGATGAGAACAATATGCATACGGCTTTTATTTACAACAATACCATTGTCAATCCCAACTATGCCGTTGCTTTTTTACTGCAGGAACCGGTGCGCGATTTTGAATTCAGCAACAATATTTTTCAGGCGGCGGAACAGGTGCACGGCTTGTATGATAATTCCATTTTTACGCACAATTGCTTTTGGGCAGAGAACACGCATGGATTTTATATCGAATCATTCAATTCTTTGGAACGTTGGCTTTTGTCAGCCCAGCCGGATCTGGACGAGGGTGTGTCCGGCAATATGACCATCGATCCCGAATTGATGCTGCCGGAGCAATTGTTGATCACAAATCCCCAAGATTTAAAATCACTTGACTTTTTTAAAACCGGGGAGACGTCGCCGTGCCGTTCTGCCGGACGGATTGTACCCGGGCATGCGGCAATGGATTTTTGGGGCGCTGCCATTCCGGATAAATCTCCGGATATCGGCGCCTTTCAGCACATTGTGCCGTAATGGTTGATCAGCACGGGCCAAATCGTGTATTGATTCTTATCACAGGAATATTAACTTGTTTTATATGTACAATTGCGGTGTTTTCATAGAATCTTCACATTAGTACGTTGGTTGATAATAAATTGGGAGAGTTTCGAATGAAAAAAGTAACGCGTCGAGAATTTGTGGTTGCTGCCGGAGCAACGGCGGCAACATTGACCATTCTGAAGCCGGATCTGATCAAAGGCTCGGTTGCCAATTCAAAAATCAAAATTGGTCTCATTGGCTGCGGCGGACGCGGTCAGTGGATCATGGATTTGTTCAAGAAACATGGCGGCTATGAGATATATGCCGGACATGATTATTTCCAGGACAGGGTGGACGAGTTTGCGCGCAAATTTGATGTGCCCAAAGAGCGTTGTTTTACGGGTTTGTACGGCTATCGGCAAATGTTGCAGGCCGGTGTGGATGCCGTGATCATCGAAAGTCCGCCGTACTTTCACCCGCAGCAAGCTGCCGATGCTGTTGACGCCGGTGTGCATGTTTACCTCGCCAAGCCGATCGCCGTGGATGTCCCCGGTTGCCAGACCATTGAAACAAGCGGCAAAAAAGCGCGAGAGAAAAATCTGTGCTACTTGATCGATTTTCAGACCCGCGCGAATGATTTTTTCATCGAAGCGCTCCAACGTCTTCATAACGGCGATATTGGCGATCTGGCGTTTGGTGAGGCGATCTATCACGCCGATTCGCCGTTCGGACGCATGCATCCCTACGTTGATAAAGACAATCCGACAAAGGAAGACTGGATTCGCGCCTGGGGCTTGAACCGCGAGTTATCGGGCGATATCATTACAGAACAAAATATTCATACCCTTGATGTGATGTCCTGGATCATGGGAGTCCATCCCGTAAAAGTCACCGGAACGTGCGGCCACCTGGTGCGGGATAATAAATTCTGCCATGATTATTTTGCGCTCGTGTACGAGTATCCAAACAACGTCGGCATTACCTTTAGTTCAAAGCAGTTTAATGGCCACGGCACCCAGCCGGAAGGCATTCGCAACCGCATGTTTGGTTCCAAAGGTATTCTTGAAACCGAGTACGGCGGCCGGGTTCTCATCCGCGGCGAAAATTTCTACAAAGGCGGCAATACACCGGACTTGTACCCGCAAGGCGCACAAACGAATATTGAGACCTTTCACAAGGCCATCACGAATGGGGATTATTCAAATCCCACCGTGGAACCGAGCGTGCAAAGCAATCTCATCACCATCATGGGACGCACAGCAGCGTATGAAGGCAGAACCGTGACATGGGACAATCTGATGAACGATCAGACCAAAATGGAGTTTGATCTTTCCGGATTGAACGAATAAAAACAGTCCAATCAGCCACTAACTTTGGGCGCGATCCTTTTAAAGGATCGCGCCTTTTCCCCTTTTTAAAAACCATCAACTTTTAATCGCCCGATTTTTCCCCGTTTTGAAATGTGGTGTGAAGAGGTGATGAATAGTG
>CAYSNA010000623.1:0-2860 GCA_964432185.1 uncultured Cytophagia bacterium | reverse complement strand
TATGTAAAGAAGCTTAATTACGCTAAAAGTGCTCATGATTATATAGTATGCACCATAAAGCAACAAGTGTAATCACCTTGCTCCAAGATACTGTATGAGCTCAACTATCCGGGGAGGATCACCCAAAATGCCGGTTGTCGTTAATAAAAGATTATTGGACGCAAAAGAAGCAGCAGACTATTTGTCAATCAGCAGAGCGAAACTCTACGATTGGATGAAAAAAGGAAAAGTTCGATCACTGCTCATTGATACGAGTCGACGGTTTGATGTTGTGGACCTCGATAGCGTCGTTGACAGATTGAAAGAAACCGTTGAGTGAAGAATCGATGCAAGGAATGGTTTGCAAAAAATCCCATAGAGTCGTATATTTTATCACAACAGGGCGTTTTGGCTTCTCCGCAGAAAGGAGGAGTGAAAATGTCACCCTTTAAGAAACAGAGAGCTGACGGGAAATCGCTCTGGTATTATGATTTTACCTATAATGGCCAGCGATACCGCGGCATCGGCGGCACGACAAAGACTCAGGCGCTGCGCGTGCAGGAAAAGTTGCGAGACCAGGTCATCGGCAGTAACTTTAGTCTTGCCGGGCTCAAAAGCAGCCAAAAGTTTGAAGAGTTCGCCGAAGTGTTCTTGTATAGAAATTCGCATCTGAAAAGCACCCGACGCATTGGGATTTTGATAAAACGCCTGGGTCAATATTTTAAAGGTCAAGTGATCACATGCATCAAATCACAGGACGTCGAAGACTTCAAGATGTGGAGAAAAGCGCAAGGCGTGAGCAACGCCACCGTGAATCGTGAACTTGCCTGTCTAAAGCGAATGTTCAATCTGGCCATAAAATGGGGCGCGGCGGCCAGGAATCCTGTGAACGACGTGGAGTTTTTCAAGGAGCCCCCGGGTCGGACGCGTTTTTTGACAGTCGACGAAATGAACCGACTTTTAAATGTCGCGAATGAACAAATCCAGCCCATCATCTTCACAGCATTGAATACGGGAATGCGGCTGAATGAGATTTTGGGATTAAAGTGGACTCAGGTGCATTTGACGTCGGTTATTGATCCCAGTATTTTTATTCCAGGACAGACAGCAAAAAATAATAAAGATCGCTGGATTCCGTTAAACGACGACATGATTCATCTGTTCACAAAAATGCAGGACAATGGATCCGAGTTTGTTTTCTTGAATAAAAATGGTGTTCGCTACAAATCGGTAAGGACAGCGTTTACCACAGCACTCAAGAAAGCGGGCATCACGGATTTTCGTTTTCATGATTTACGACACACGTTCGCTTCACACTTTGCCATGAACGTTGGTGATCTTTTGACACTGAAAGAGATACTGGGGCACAGCTCCATGGACATGGTGCAACGATATGCGCATCTGGCGTCAAAGCATAAGCGCAAACAGATAAACTGCCTGTCCGGTATGCTGAATCCCTGCCACCAATCTGCCACCAACGCCCAAAGTTCTCAAAGTCGTATAGTCGTAAATCAATAAAAAACAACTATCCCCCTATAGCTCAGAAGGATAGAGCAGTGGTTTCCTAAACCACGTGCCGCAAGTTCGAATCTTGCTAGGGGGACTATTAAAATCAATAGTTTACAACACTATTGACCTTCGGGGAAATATCGGTTGGGATACTTTTGGGATAATCCGTGAACTTGCCATCCAGCAAATGAATCACGCGCGTTCGATGATCCGGCGACACATGCGAATATCGTTGCACCAACTCCAGGCTCGACCATCGGCCCAGCTCCTTAATCGCCATCAAATCCGCACCACTCCGCACAAGCTCTGTCGCGAACGTATGACGCAAGACGTGCGGCGTACAATCGCGGAGTTTGCATCGGCTCATGATCTGTTTCCACTGTTTGCGAAAATTCACATACGGTGTGCCGTCCTCTTTCGAAATCACAAACTCGCCGTATCGCGTTGCCGAGGACAACGCATCAAACAAATCCCGCGTCATCGGCACTTCCGCCGCCTTGTTGTTTTTACTTTCAACAATGACCAAAAGCCGGTCCTCTAAATTCACATGTGACCATTTTAACGACAGAATTTCCTTGTAACGAAATCCGGCATGTAAACCAATTAACACAAACAACCGCTGACTTTGTGAGACACAAGCCGACAGCAGGAGAGAGGCTTCCTCTTCATTCAGAAAACGTATCGACTGTTTCGGCTCTGTAAAAAACTCAATGTCCTTTGCCGGATTCTTTGTCGCCCGTTCCCACTTGATCGCCAGATTGTACATCCGTTTCAAACACGCCAAATCGCGATTCACGGTTGCACCTTCCACGTGTTCAATGCGTTGGCTCTTATAGCCCTCAATGTGAAAAGGGTGGATGCTGCCAAGTGACCGAGTCCCAAAATAGTTGACCAGCTCTTTCATGGACGCCGTGTAACGTCGATGCGTTTCCGGTTTGCGATGTTCGCCAATCCATATCAGAAACTCGTCAGCAAAATCACGAAAAAGAATCCGCTGTTTCTTGGGCGCTAAATTGAACTTGCCTTGTGCAATTTCAGCCTGACGAATCGCTAAAACTTGTTCAGCCGTCTTTTTGTTTTCGCTCACGGCCTCTTTGCGTTGCGTGCCGTCAACCATGTAAGAGATGTAATACTTTTTACCCCTTTTGAAAACACCCATAATGTGACCTCCTTTCATTTAACACAATGATGTTAGGAAAAGGTGTTCATAAAGACAATATACAAAATCATCCCTATGTCTGCAACTCCTTTTATTACTTCTATCCTCAACGTAACAAAACGAAAACTAACCACTATAATGATACTTTAATGAGACTATAATGATAAATCTAATGAGACAATAATGAGACGACTAATGATACATTTCCTTTTC
>CAYSNA010000622.1:0-2860 GCA_964432185.1 uncultured Cytophagia bacterium | reverse complement strand
CCGAGTCCGGCGCAGATCAAACGTGTTGAAGACAACGCGCAGGCCGTGCTGAGTGCCCGCGCCGAATTCCCGGACAGCAGCCTGGCCGATCTCTACGATCCGCTCACCATGCCGCCGGTCCTCGCCAAAGCGCACCAGGCGCTCGACAAAGCCGTCGATCTCTGTTACCGTCCCCAGCCCTTCCCCAACGAAACGACGCGCATTGAATTTTTGTTTGAGTTATACAACCACTACACCGCCGGGCTCTTTCGGGAGGAGAAGAAGAAAAAGCGCACAGCATAAAGTCACACCGGAGCAAACAACCGTTTGAACAACTGTGCGACGCACCTCCAAGGTGCGTTGCACATAAACAGCGGTTAAGATTTTACAAGCTGAAACATACACATCATCGGTTACATTAACAATGAGGGTCATCATGAAAAACGTGACAAATTTCTTGACGTGTTTGGCTTTGATCGTACTGTTCAATGTTGTGATCACCTCCCCACAAGCAAAAGCGCAGGATAACCTGAACTGCTCCCTGGTTGGTCGCTGGGCGCACGGACCATGTTACGCTGTTGACGCCGCGGGAAACATTGGCTATATCGGTGATGGCGGCTACTTGCGAATTTTTGATTTTTTCGATCCGGCCAATCCCGTCGAGCTGGCACAAATACTCACGCCGTCCGAAATTTACGGTTTGGCGGCGAACGGGAATGTCGTCTATCTCGTTGATCAAAATGAAGTCCTGCATATTTTCGATCTATCGACTCTATCCAGTCCCGTTGAGCTTGTATCCCTATCTTTCGAAGGCTATTTCTCAGGTATGGATATAGAGGGCAATTACCTCTATTTGGCCATTGGCGAGAAAGGTTTGTATATCTTTGATATATCCGATCCGGCCAATCCCGTTGAAAAAAGTTTGCTGCCGACAGATTATCACATGCAGGACATTGCCGTAAACGGCACCCACGCCTATATCGTTGACTACAACAACGGATTTTACATCATCGATGTCTCGAATCCATCAGCCCCGACAGAAGTGGGTTCGATGTTGTATGGCGTCAAAACACGAGCCATCGCGGCCGGCGGAAACTATGTCTACACAATGACGAGTGGTTTTCTGCGCATTTTTGATGTGTCAAATCCATCCAGTCCGGTAGAGACCGGCTTTTATGAGGGAGGCAGTGTTGGCCGCGATGTTGCCCTGGGCGGACAGTATGCGTATGCCACGTTCAGTACCAATGGTTTCAAAATCGTCGATATTTCTGATCCGGAACATCCGGTATCAATAGGATTCTTTAATACCAATTTGGCAAACAAAAATGATGGAAATGCAAATATCGTCGCAATGAGCGGCAGCATGGCTTATGTGGGAATTGAAGACGGCGGTTTGTTTGCCCTGGATGTTTCAGATCCTGAAAATCCTGTGGACGTTGCCATGTACACAACAGGCGCGTCCCGGGATGTCGCTATTAGCGGTCATTATGCGTACGTGGCGAACACCATTCGCGGATTAAACATCATCAACGTGTCTGATCCATCACATCCAAGCTCTGCCGGATCGTTCAATACGCCCGGCTGGTCCCGTGGTGTGGCGGCCGATGGAAATTATGCCTATATAGCGGATGACGGCATCGGATTACGAATCATCGACGTCTCCGATCCGGGCAATCCCGCAGAAACCGGACTCTGTCCTGATGTAAATCGCGCCTACGATGTGTGCATCAATGACACCTATGCCTATGTTGCGAATGATGATAGTGGTTTATTCATCATTGATATCGCAACTCCGGGCAGTCCCGCCAAAATCGGTTCTGCTGATACACCGGGCAGAGCTCGGGCAGTGACGGTACAGGGCAATTATGCTTACATAGCAGATGGACCCGAGGGATTGCGAATTTTTGACATCTCTGTTCCGGCCAATCCTGTGGAAAGAGGATTTTTCGATACCCCGGAGTTTGCCGGCGATGTTGCCGTACACGGCCACTATGCTTATGTGGCGGATGATGCCGCAGGGCTGCGTATCATTGACGTCTCCGATCCCGCAAACCCTGCCGAAATCGGATTCTTTAATGACAACCGGGGCAATTCAAAAGGCGTTGCCGTGAATGGCAATTATGCGTTCGTGGCGGATGGAACGCGTGGTTTGAGCGTTATCGACATCTCTGATCCTTTTCATCCGACAGAAGCCGGTTATTTTAATACGGGCAGTGATGCTGCTGCAGTCGCGGTGATCGAGAATTATATATATGTAGCGGATGGGGCCGATGGCATTTATATCATCCGGTTTGATGGACCGACAGGCGTGGACCAGCATCAGCAGACCGGCATACCGAATGAATTTAGCTTGAGGCAAAATTATCCGAATCCATTCAATCCATCAACGACCATAGAATATCATATCCCGCACCGGTCCGAGGTGACACTGACAATTTACGATCTTCAGGGACATGCCGTGCGCTGTCTTGTTCACGAGATAAAATCAGCCGGCTGCCATACGGTTGAATGGAATGGCCGAGATGAAAACGGGCGACCGGCCGCCTCTGGTATGTATTTTTATCGGATGGATAGTAAACCGCAGGATGCCGGACAGCGCTCGTATACACAGATTACAAAAATGTTAATGATGAAATAGGGTCAAATGACCTCATGACGCGAACGCATGAATGTGTCCCGCACCTCGCCGGTGCGGCAGTCGAAGATTTTTTCAAGCGCAAAAATTTTCAAAACAGCAAAAAATTTTTGATTCGATCAAAACCGTGCTTCTACGGGCGAATATCAGCATAAAGGGAAAAATGAAAATCCAAAAAGGTGTGCGACCGATAATGCCGCAAAGAGAAAATGGTATGTCAAAACACTTTTCGAAATTTCTGCCGCA
>CAYSNA010000621.1:0-2869 GCA_964432185.1 uncultured Cytophagia bacterium | reverse complement strand
ACCGGACGACTATCCAGCTCCTTGCCAAACGCCTCGTTCGGCGTGGCGCCCATAACAAACTCGAGCTCGCCGCCAGCCAAAATGTCTTTGTGCAAGATAAATGACTTTTGATAATCCGCGCCGTTCAGTTTCACGGATTGGATGTAAATATTTTCCGGGCTGTTGTTCTTTGCCACGACCTTGAAGGTGTTGCCATTGTCCAGGTTGAGGGTGGCTTCTTTCACCTCCGGGCTGCCAAACACATAAACGCCGTTGGCCGGATTGACCGGATAAAATCCCAGCGCCGATAAAATATACCACGCCGACATTTGGCCGCAGTCTTCGTTGCCGCACAAACCGTCCGGCTGATCGGTGTAAAACTCGTCCATAATCTGGCGCACTTTTTCCGAGGTTTTCCATTGCTGACCGGCAAAAGCGTACAGATACGGCGTATGATGCCCGGGTTCGTTCCCATGCGCGTACTGGCCGATGAGGCCGGAAATATCCGATGACGCGCCTTCAACCTGTTCGGAGTCAATGATGAACAGGCTGTCAAGTTTTTGCACAAACGTCTTTTCATCGCCAAATAGCGCAATCAAGCCTTCGGGATCGTGCGGCACCAGCCAGGTGTATTGCCAGGCATTGCCTTCGCAATAATCGTCGCCGCGATGGTCGGAAGCAATCGGATTAAACGGTGTTCGCCAACTGCCGTCGGCCATCAGACCGCGCATGAATTGCACATTCGGATCAAAATATTTTTCATAGACTTTGGCACGTTCGAGGAAATAGTTGTAATCCTCTTCTTTTCCCATGGATTTGGCGAGCTGTGCGATGCACCAGTCGTCAATGGCATATTCGAGCGATTTGGCGACGGCCTCAACTTCTTTGTCGCCGGGGATGTAGCCCATTTCTTTCAAATAACCGACACCTTCCTCATCCAGCAAAGCGGCGCGTTTGACCGCCTCGAAGGCTTTTTCTTTATCGATGCCGTCGATGCCCTTAAAGATCGCATCGACAATCACCGGCACGGCATGGTAACCAACCATGGTGTTGGTCTCGCAACCCATGAGATGCCAGATGGGAAGTTTGCCCTGCTGTTCGTCAATGGCGAGCATGGATTGCACCAGATCCGTGACGCGATCCGGCTGAATGATGGTGAACAGCGGATGCGCCGCGCGATAAGTATCCCACAGCGAGAAAATGGAATAGTTGTCAAATGACGCATTTTCATAGACTTTTTTATCGGTGCCGCGATAGTCGCCGTTGGAGTCGTTAAAAAGAACCGGGGCGATCAGCGCGTGATACAGCGCGGTGTAAAATGTGCGCGCCTGCGCTTCGGATTGCGGTGTGATGGCGATTTTGCCGAGTTCTTTATTCCAGGCTGATTTGGCATCGGCAACGACTTGCTCAAAATCCCAGTGCGGCACTTCGGCCTCAATATTGGCCAGGGCATTTTCTACACTCACGGGCGAGATGCCGACTTTGATCGTGAGCACCTCATTTTCTTCTGTGCTGAAATTCAACAGCGCGACCAGCGCATTTCCTTTGCCGGAGGCCCCGACTAAATTATCGTTGTCGTAAACCTGCAACTCAGACAGCGGTTTTGACAGTTGCATGGCAAACCAGAGACGTTGATCGTTGGCCCAGCCTTTGGAATAGCGATAGCCGACGATCGTCGTTTCATCAACCTGGCTGATGGATGTTTCAACCGGCGCATCCCAGCCAATGCCGTGGCCAAGATCGATGGCGATATGGGCGTTATCGGATTTCGGAAACGTGTAGCGATGCATGCCAACGCGTTCGGATGCCGTAAGTTCGGCTTTGATGTCATAATCCAAAATCTGCACTGAATAATAGCCGGCTTCCGCCGTCTCCTGATCATGCGTATATTTTGAACCAAATCCGGCTTTGTAATTGTCAACCGTACCGCGGGATGTTTTGAGCTCGCCGGTAAATGGCATAACCAGCACATCGCCGAGATCACCGATGCCGGTGCCGCTCAAATGCAGATGTGAAAATCCGATAAGCAGACTATCAGAATAATGATAGCCGGAGCACCAGTCCCAACCCTGGGTGAAATTGGTGGGGCCAAGCTGCACCGCGCCAAACGGTACATTGGCGCCGAGAAAAACATGGCCGTGATAATCCGTGCCGATGTAGGGATCGACGTAGGACGCCAGATCATCGATTTTTAAGGTTGATGTGGAGCAGCTCATCATTAAAACCGCTGCGAGGACAAAAAGCAAAAGGTGGAGTTTCATGGCTCTTCCTTTAATTGAGATGAAACATTTAAACGCAAAGACGCAAAACGCACTGAGGATGCGCAGAGTAAAATTATTAAAATCCTCCGCGTTACTCTGCCTCTTTGCGGCTCTGCGTTGAATGCGTTTTAAAGTATTGGTTTATTTGTCATACGTATTAATCAACAACTCGCCAAACAACGTATTCGCCCAGGCAAACCATTTTCGAGTGAATTTTTCCGGATTGTCTTTGTTGAACGATTCGTGCATAAATCCGGTGCCGGCGTGCGTGGCCACGAGCATATCGATGCAGTGTTGAATTTCCTTGTCATCGTTGCTGGTCATGGCGCGCATGATGATGCTCATCGGCCAAATCTGATCGTGCCAGCCGGTGTGCGGACCGCCAATGCCCTCGGCAGCCGTGCCTTTATAGAAATAGGGATTATTTTTCGACAGCACAAAATTACGCGTATTTTGATAGAGCGGATCGTTCTGATCGATACAGCCAAGATAGGGCAGCGCCAGCAAACTGGGCACATTGGCATCATCCATATAAAGTCGATTGCCGAATCCGTCCACTTCAAAAGCGATAACCTTGCCAAAATCCAGATGCTCGGCCAGCGCATATTTTTTGATCGCCGCCTCCACCT
>CAYSNA010000620.1:719-2869 GCA_964432185.1 uncultured Cytophagia bacterium | reverse complement strand
ATTTGGCGAGCGCTTTTTTGAACCGGCCGCCGGACGCCGTTTTTTTTGGGGAATCGCTTTCAACATCGAAAAAGATTAATGAAAGCAGAAAAACCTCCGTCTTGAAAAGCATGAGACGGCCGCATATGCTTCGGAGGTGAAATTCTTCTTGCATAAAAAACGAACTACCTCCAATTCATGTTAAAAATAGAGAATAGCTCGTTTTGAACTGCTAATGTGCTTTTTTAAGAAACGGCAGCCATTTTATATAGGGTTCCAGATATGTTACTTCCCGGCCACCAAAGCCTTTTTTGAACGCTGTAAATCCTTCCCAATATTTTTGCCCCTTTGGAAATCGGTCATCATAAATTCCGTCGAAATCAAACCAGCGGCAGCCCCTTTTTTTCCCTTCGCACATTCCTTGCCAAACGGCCAGACTGGGCGCAAACAAGTGGCGTCCTTCCTCGGTGGAGCCGTTCATCTGATAACTGATCGTATCGCCGGAAACAATGAACGTTGCCATGGCAATCATGTTGCCCGTTGGAGAATAAACCAGTACCTGAAAAATCTGTTGATGAAAAAAATTGATAAATTCTTCAAAATGAGTCAATGGTTCACACGGCGAATGGATTCGCTTGCAATTTTCCGCGTATACCTTGTACGATTCTTGCAAAAGATCATGTGTACTAATGAGCTCGTCGCCATTCATACTTTTGATCTTTGCTCCCCGGCGTCGGCACAAGTTGATGTTATAACGTGTTTTGCTTTTCATGTGATTGAGCAGCTCTTCCTCAGTTAAGCTCAGATCAATGATCAGCGTTTTTGTAG
Organism: uncultured Cytophagia bacterium; assembly: GCA_964432185.1. Classification (GTDB taxonomy): domain Bacteria; phylum Zhuqueibacterota; class Zhuqueibacteria; order Residuimicrobiales; family Krinioviventaceae; genus Kriniovivens. The sequence goes on along the minus strand of CAYSNA010000620.1, from coordinate 2,062 downwards.
GCGCCGCGCCAAACGTTGATGGTTTAAAACCGTGTTCCTCAAGCTCCCGCTGCCAGGTTGTGCTCGTTTTGTCGTTCACATTAACTTTTGGCGTAACCGATACATAAACGGCATGAAATTTTTTTGCGAGATCGTCAACTTGATCCAAAACATCAGCATTGTCGATTCGTGGTACGATCATCGTACTCAGAAATGGCACGAGTTTTCGTTTTTGGATATAGCCAACCTGATGCTCCGAAATCCCGGCGACGATGAATCCATGGTTTTCTAATAAATGCTGAAAGTTTTCTGATTGTCGAAAATCATCATACATAATGCTTCTCCTCAAATTTTGAAAAATATTTATGGATTGATGATTTCACGTACCTCAGATGTCAATGACAGGCTTCTACAGCGATGAAACGAAAAATGGAGAAAAGAGTGGAACCCCTACTTTACCTTCACTGGTACAGTTCATTATACAAAATATTATTCACTTTTGCCTAGGCTTTTTTGCGATAAAAAAATGAAACTGATAATGCACATGATTCCGCTCATGATGCGATTTTTGTTGGCAAAAGGGTCAAACCGCGGGGAACACAAAGAAGAGCGGAGGACGTGCCTCTTTGGCTTTCTCTGCGCACCTTCGGTTTTATTCTTTTTTTGATGATGCAATAATTCTGAATTTATTGCATCATCAGTTTAAAGTTGAAAAATGGTGCTGCCGCGTGTGATGCCCGTTTCGTTAAAGGCATCAACGGCATAAAAATAATTCACGCTGACATTCAAGCTGTTAATGTCCACTGACATATTTTTATAGACCTGATAATTATTGTACAATTTATCCGGCGCAATGCCGTAGCGGACGACATAACCGGTGGCGCCGGCAGACGGCGGCCACTCTAGAAGAGCGCGGCGCGGATCTTCAATATCGCGTTGAGCGCGGGAATCCACAACCTCAGCCGGGGCTTTGCCGGGTGCGATGCCAAAAACGCGCAAACCGCTGAGGGCAAATTTGCCCTGCGCCGGTATGTGCACGTTTTCAATTTTGATATACTGCGTTTCCACCGCTTTTGCCAATTCCACATAATCGTGCGGCACATCCTGTTTGTTTTTGCTGTTGTCGATGATTGTCCGCCACGTTAATCCATCATCCGAGACCTCAATCTTATATTGATGATAAAGCGCTTCCTCGCGGCCAAACGCTTTGGTATCCTGATCGGCAAAATTCACCTGTATGGCGTGTACGTCACACGGTTGTTCGAGATTGACCACGAACCATTCGCCGGCGTCTCCGCTTGCCGCGCTCCACCAGGTTCGCACCTCTTCATCCACAGCATGGGCTTTCGGAAAACCATCGAGCG
>CAYSNA010000620.1:0-709 GCA_964432185.1 uncultured Cytophagia bacterium | reverse complement strand
AATCACTTCCTTGTCATATGACAGCAGCATCCAGCCGGCAAGATTATTATCCTGCGGATGTTCAGCTTGTCCCGGACGTTTTTGCGGATAATCAGCCAGATAGGTGTTGGTGTACATCACGCCGTCCGCATCAAAACCAGTGGGGTAGAGGCCGAGGCGGCGCTCGAACATGTGGTGCACGGAGATGACCATCGTTGAGATGTGCCAGTACTGGCCGCTTTTATCCTGAAAGGTATTGCTGTGTCCGGCGCCGGTGATAAAGCCGCTGGGCTTGAAGGAAAATGGACTGTACGGCGCATACTCAAACGGACCGATCGGCGAGGTTGACGTGTAAAGGCCGTCGGCATAGGATTTCCATTGCGTGCCCGGCGCGGCATATTGCAAATAATAGAGGCCGTTGTGTTTGGTCATCCACGGGCCTTCATCCCAGGGCGAATACTGAATGGTGCCGTTCATATCACCGCCGAGGTTGTCATCGCCAAAAACCTCCCAGCCGCGGTTGATATAATCGGGACGAAAACACTCGATTTTATCACCGAGCACCTCAAACGTCTGCGGATCCATCTCCTGCACCCAAATGGGGCCGTTGTTGGAACAGCCGTCGTACATGTACAAACGGCCGTCATCGTCGAGATAAAACGCCGGATCGGCATAATTCGGCGTATCCGCGACTTTTGTCCATTGGCCATTTAACGGATCGTCGGTCGCG
>CAYSNA010000619.1:0-2871 GCA_964432185.1 uncultured Cytophagia bacterium | reverse complement strand
GAAACCAGAGATTTTGATAAAAATAGTGATCGGCATTGTAGCCCATCACCACAAAGCCGTCCCAGAGATTGCCGGCCAGTAAACCGAAAGATAAGTACTCGCAGACGTTGGTCGTGTATTTCTCCACATCGCCCCGTTTTTGCCACCACCATGATGTTGGATGCGGCATGCACGCGAGCGCGTTTTCCGCCTGTTTGAATCGAGGCACCAGATATACATCCGGGATATTGTTGAACGGCACCGAGTCAAAATCCCAATGCGGATTCGCTTCGATTTTATAATATTGATTTTCATACGACGAATCCATGCTGGCGGAAAAATAGCCGCGCGTCGATTGCATACCGAGCCACCAGGTGTGACCGGTACGATACTTTGGCATTTCCGCGCCATAGGTCAGCAAAAATTTGTCATCGGAAAACGGCGCATAACCGGCGCGCCAGTCGTCATCGCCATAGCCCGCCCAACCCTGATTGGTGGCGAGAAAATCAACACCCTGGGCACGACAGATTTTTCGGACGGTTTTTAACATCTCGTCATCGTGTTTGGTATTTGTGTAAAGATGCGCGTGGCCGTCGCCGTTCACCCAGCCGAGTTGTCGCAGCGGCACCCACGGTCGAAGGTGGATGACAATTTCACAGGTCTGGTTTTCTTTGATTTCAATTTTATGCTTTTGCGAGAGATAATCGATGCCGCGGTAAACCGCCAACTCATATCGTCCCGCTGCTGCCTGAAGGGAAAACGTGCCATCCTCCTCGGTAAAATAGCCGGGATATTTTTTATAATACGAGCCGACGGCATTGCCGGTGTGATCCGTCAGCACAAGCCTCGCCGGCAAGGGTTCGCGAGTTTCAGCGTCAAAAACTTTGCCCTGGAGGGCGGTGGTACCAGCCGCATATATTATTTGTTTGGAACTCTCTTGTGTGTGAGCACAACTGAATAGAAAAAGAGCCACGATAAAAATTCGAAACGTCATGATAAATCCCTGATTTTTTATTGTGTTTAATTTACGAGAAATTTTGAAATAGACTATAATTTTTCGTACTTTTTGGCATCGACCATTAGGAGATCCCCATGTCAGAAAAAAAATCCTTTCACATGTCCGCCGATGAGTTTCGCAAAAACGGCCACGCGCTCATCGACTGGATTGCCAATTATCATCAAACCGTTGAATTCATGCCGGTGCTGTCGCGAGTTCAACCGGGAGAAATTCGATCCAAACTTCCCGACTCTGCACCCGACAAAGGCGAGTCGTTCGAGGCTGTGCTGAAAGACGTTGATGATATCATTATGCCCGGCATCACCCACTGGCAGTCGCCCAACTGGTTTGCCTTTTTCCGGCAAACAATTCCGAACCGTCCATTTTGGGAGAGCTGCTCTCCGCCGGGCTCGGCGTGCAGGGCATGTTGTGGGCGACCAGTCCGGCATGTACCGAGCTCGAAACGCATGTGCTCGATTGGCTGGTCGACATGATGGATTTGCCGGGCGAATTTAAATCGAACAGCACCGGCGGCGGCGTCATTCAGGATACGGCGTCGAGCGCCACGCTATCCGCGGTGTTGGCGGGACGCGAGCGCGCGACAGCTTTTAATGCAAATGCGAACGGCTGCGATGGCACCCTCCTGGCCTATTGTTCCACCCAGGCGCATTCGTCCATTGACAAGGCGATTAAAATTGCCGGCATCGGCATTAATAATTTGCGCAAGATTGAGGTGGATGAGACGTTTGCCATGCGGCCCGAGGCGCTGGCCACGCAGATTGAAAAAGATTTAGCGGAAGGATTAACGCCGTGTTTTGTCAATGCCAACGTTGGCAGCACGTCGTCCAATGCCATCGATCCGGTTGAGGAGATCGGCAAAATCTGTCGTACGCACAACATCTGGCTGCATGTCGATGCGGCGATGAGCGGCTCGGCGGCACTTTGTCCCGAGTTTCGTTCCATCACCAACAACGGACTCGAGTACGCCGATTCGTTCTGTTTTAATCCGCACAAATGGCTGTTCACCAATTTTGATTGTGATGTCTTTTTTGTGCGCGACCGCACCGCGCTCATCGACACCTTTACCTTGATGCCCGAATATCTGCGCAACAAAGCGACGGAATCCGGCGCGGTCATTGACTATCGCGATTGGCATATCCAACTCGGCCGACGATTCCGCGCGCTCAAGCTTTGGTTTGTCATTCGGCATTATGGGGTAAAGGGATTGCAGTTTCACATCCGTGAGCATGTTCGCATTGCGCAGCTATTTGCCGACTGGATTCGCGAAAGCCCTGATTTCAAATTATTCGTCGAGCCGCCATTAAACCTGATCTGCTTCCAGCATGTCGGCGGTGATGAAATCAATCAAAAAATTATGGACACGGTGAATGCTCAAGGCACGATTTATTTGACGCACACCAGATTGAATGATCAACTCGTGCTTCGTATGTCCGTTGGTCAGACAAAAACCGAGGAGCGACATGTGCGCCGGGCGTGGGAGTTGATCCGACAGGCGGCTAAATAAAAGTCATTGCGAGGGAGTTCGCTTAAAAATACGGCAATTTTTTGCAAAGATAGCATTGCTTTATCAGGAGATCGCCACAGGCAGTCCGCACGCGGACGACTGAAGCAATCCCCTGCAAAAGAGAACTGCCCTCTTTGAGAGAGACTATCGTTTCAAAGCGGACTACCTTCGCGATGACTTGTCCTTTTTAAAGAATTCGATTCTTCGAATTTAAAACTCGCGATGACTTGACCTTTACGATTAAAACAAACATGAATAAATATCATATTTTACTGATTATCCCAATCACAATAGGTCTTGTCGCCCTGGAAACCGGCAACATTTTTTTCAAACTTGGCGTGCCGTTGTCCTGCTCGCTGATTTTGTTGTT
>CAYSNA010000618.1:0-2873 GCA_964432185.1 uncultured Cytophagia bacterium | reverse complement strand
GGTTTGCTGACGGTGAAAACCTGGAGCGAAAACAAGACCATCTACGCGCAGATTTCGGATAACGGCAGCGGTATCCCGGAGAAAAATCTGCCGCATATCTTTGAGCCTTTTTTCACCACGAAAAAAAGCGGCAAGGGCACCGGTCTTGGGCTGTGGGTGAGTTATAATATCATCAAAAGTTTTTCCGGCGAAATCAAAGCCGAAAGTGTGGAAGGCTCGGGCACGACGTTTTTGATTTCGCTGCCCAGGGTGACGGTGTGAGGATCGCATGGCCATTCAGATTTTGATTGTTGACGACGACGATATCACGCGAGAGAGTTTGGCGACGGTGCTGCGCGCACGCGGTTTTGAGTGCGCGATGGCAGAACACGGTCGAATTGCGCTCGACAAGCTGAAGCAGAGCGAATTTGATGTGGTCATCTCCGACATCGAAATGCCGGAAATGGACGGCATTGAACTTCTCGACGCGGCGAACGCGCTTCTCACCAACAGCTCTTTTATTTTTATTACCGCTCACGCGTCCGTGCACACGGCCATTGATGCGCTGCGCAAAGGCGCCTACGATTATCTTCTCAAACCGCTCAATTTTGAAGACCTGGCCATCAAAGTACAAAAACTCATCGAACATAAGGATTTGATCCGCGAAAACCAGGTGCTGCGACAGGAGATAAACGCGCAGTATAATTTTGCCAATATCATCGGAGAGAGTCCGGCGATCAGGCAGGTGTTTGAGACGATTAAAAAAGTGTCGGACAGCGAGAGCAACGTCATCATCACCGGCAAGAGCGGCACCGGAAAAGAACTGGTCGCCCGGGCGATCCACTACAATTCGCCGCACCAGCGCGGCCATTTTGTCGCGGTCAATTGCGGCGCCATCACCGAGACGCTGATTGAAAGCGAGCTGTTCGGCCACCGGCGTGGGGCATTCACCGGCGCGGTAGCCGATAAAGACGGCCTGTTCAAAGCCGCGGATCGCGGCTCGCTGTTTCTGGATGAAATCGGCGAACTGTCGCTGACGGCGCAGACCAAGTTGCTGCGGGCGATCGAGAACGAGGAAATTTTGCCGGTCGGCGCTACCCAGACTGTGCCGGTGCACACGCGCATCATTGCGGCGACCAATGTGGATTTAGAGAAAGCCGTGGCCGAGGGGCGCTTCCGCGAAGATTTGTACTATCGGCTGAACGTCATTGAAATCAAGCTGCCGTCATTGCAAGATCGGCGCGAGGACATCCCGCTGCTCGTGCGCCATTTTATGCAGAAATACAATCGAGAGATGAACAAGTCGATCACAACGGTGCATCCGCAGCTCATGCAAAAATTAATTTTACGCCAGTGGAAGGGCGAGGTGCGCGAGCTGGAAAATTTCATCGAACGATTGATGATATTTGCCGACGGCCCTGAATTAACCCTGGAGACCTTGCCGCCCGAATCGATCAATCCGATTAAAAAAATGCAGGTTAAAGAAGCGGCCACCTTAAAAAACGCGGTGGATGATTTTGAGCGCCATTATATCATCGATCAATTGATGAAAAATAATTACCATCGCGGCCGCACCGCCAAGGCATTGGGCATCGGCGAAGCGACGTTGTATCGAAAAATGAATCAGCTTAATATTGAGGATGTGCAAGCGAGTTGATTATTCACCCATCACTTTGATGATGACGCGTTTGCGCCGCTGACCGTCAAACTCGGCATAATAGACCGCCTGCCACGGTCCCAAATCGAGTTGGCCGTTCGTAATCGGCAAAATGACCTGATGATGCATCAGCAGGCTTTTCAGGTGCGCGTCGCCATTCACCTCACCGGTTCGGTGGTGACGATAATCCGGACCCTCGGGCGCCAGTTTTTGCAGCCACTCTTCAATGTCCTGGAGCAATCCCCATTCGGCATCATTCACATATACCGCCGCCGTTATATGCATGGCCGAAACCAGTACCATACCTTCCTGCACGCCGCTTTTGCGCACAGCCTCCTCAACCTCAGCGGAAATGTTAATAAACTCGCGATGGCTGCTCGTGTTGAACCATAAATAATCCGTATAAAATTTCATACTCTGCTCCTACTCATCGCCAAGAATTAGCGCTTCCCGCTCAAACAGCGCCTGGTTAATATTATCGACGAATGCATCGATATGTAAAAAATGATCTTCCACCGTGGCACGATTCTGCGTGTTTTTGATCAGGTCGCCAAGTTCAACTCGAATACCGTCGATTTCCTCCAGCATGTTGTTTTCCAGATCATAAATGCGCACAAGTCTCGACTCGGGAATGGCAGCGCTGCGAAAAAAGGATTCCTCAACATAGGTCGGCCTTTTGAGGCTTTGGTGGATAGTGCCCAACTTGCGGGATGTGCTGCTCACCAGGGCTTCGAGACGATCCTGCTCCGTCGAATCTTCAATAACAATATCCTGCGCCAATTTTTCAACAAGTGCGTTAATTTTGCTGATCAAAAAGTGGCGCACTTGTTTGTCGGACTGTTGCCGCACGTCAAGATCGGCGTATCCCTGATAATTGTTAATCTCCTGCCTCAGGTGGTGCAAAACATCATGCGGCATAGTCATGTCTATTCTCCGAAAATTATGGCCAGAAAAAAATAATTGTTAGACGGCAGTATATCTATTTTAAGATGAGATAGTCGAGGTTGATTTGGTATTAATCTATACTATGATATGTATTTTTCAATGCGGTCTTTGGTTCATGCTGTTTCGCTTGGAAACGCCGCAATATAACGGCTTGCTTTTGAAAAGTCAATAAAATTTTGCATCAAGATTGTGTCTGGTTGGTGTTACGGCTTTTTAAAATGAAACCCGTGCCGATGAGGATGAGGGCGAGCGGCCACCAGTCGTCAAAGCCGTAAATTTGATGGCAGGAAAA
>CAYSNA010000617.1:0-2899 GCA_964432185.1 uncultured Cytophagia bacterium | reverse complement strand
CGTTCCAGCGCGGCACGATGTGAAAGTGCAGATGATCATCAATGCCGGCACCCGCTACTTTGCCAAGGTTCATGCCGATATTTAATCCATCCGGGCGCATCAACGCTTTGATAATGGTGGTTGATTGACTGAGAAACGCCATCATTTCCGCATGTTCTTCGGTGCACAACTCTTCAAAATTTCCCACATGCCGATACGGCACAACCAAAAGATGACCGTTGTTGTACGGATAATAATTCATAATAACAAAGCAGGATTCTCCGCGGTGCAGGATGAGATTGTCGCGGTCCGACTCTTGTTTCGGTTTGTCGCAAAAAATGCAGCCGTCCGGCTTTGAGGAGAGAATATATTCCATGCGCCACGGCGCCCACATATAGTCCATATTTTTATCCTTTTTTCCATAAAAAAAGGGCGCAGAAAAATCTGCACCCTGGAATCAAGCGAATCGTATTATTCTTCTTTTTCAGCCTGGCTCTCGGCGATGATCTTGTTTTCGACATCCTTCGGAGCCGGATCATAATGCGAGAAGGAGCGCGTATAGGACGCACGGCCGCTGGTCATGGAGCGCAGCTTGGTGGCGTAATCGTGCAGCTCACCCAACGGCACTTTGGCTTTTACAAGCTGGAATCGACCCTGGCTTTCCATACCGGAAATTTTGCCGCGGCGCGTCGACAGATCACCCATCACGTCACCCATATTTTCTTCCGGACACTTGACGGTCACATCATAAATCGGTTCGAGGAGAATCGGTTTTGCTTTCTGCACCATCGATTTAAAACATTGACGACCGGCAATTTGGAACGCGATATCTTTGGAATCAACCGGGTGCATTTTTCCATCGTAAAGAATGGCTTTGACATCAACAACGGTATAGCCGGCAATAGCGCCTTCTTCAAGAACTTGTCTGACACCCTTTTCGACAGATGGAATAAACGCCTGGGAGATGGCGCCGCCGACAACTTCACTGACAAATTCAAAACCCGAACCACGCGGCAGCGGTTCAAGACGCATCCAGACTTCACCAAATTGGCCGGCGCCGCCGGATTGTTTTTTGTGACGATATTTGTCATCGGATTTCGCCGTTACGGTTTCTCGATAAGGCAGCTTTGGCTTTTTCTTTACAACTTCAACACCAAAACGTTCTTTCAAGCGTTGCAAAATAATGGTCAGATGCAGTTCACCCTGGCCGGAAACAACAGTTTGTTTCAATTCGGGATCGATGAAAATAGTAAAGCTCGGATCAATTTCGTGCAGGGTATGCAAACCGGCGCCGATTTTTTCCTCATCACCTTTGCTTTTTGGGGCCACGGCGAACTGAAAGACGGGCTCCGCAAATCGAATGGGACGGAATTTAAGTGGTTTCTTTTTATTCGCCAGCGTATTGCCGGTATGCGTATCTTTGAGTTTTACCAGTGCGCCGATATCGCCGGCTTTGAGCCCGTTCATTTCGGTGCGGGTTTTACCATTCAGGGCATAAATTTGACCGATCTTTTCTGTATTATTACGAGTGGTGTTCAGGACCTCGTCGCCGGATTTAATTTTGCCGGCAAAAACGCGAACGAGTGACAGTTCGCCCACATGTTGTTCGGAAATGGTTTTGAAAACCATGGCGGCAAAGTCGTCATCTTCACTGCAACTGAGCTCGACATCTTGATCGTTCATATCTTTTGCCGGATAGGGGCAACGATCCGCCGGCGAGGGGCCGTAGCTGGCAATGAAATCCAGCATGGACGTGACGCCGACATTTTTGCCGGACGCGCCGCACAGCACGGGGAGGATCTCACGCTTTACCAAACCGGCGCGCAAACCGGTCATGATCTCGTCATCGGTCAACTCCATGGTTTCAAGATATTTTTCCATAATTTGATCATCGCACTCGGCGACTTTTTCAATCATTTCCATACGAAGCTCTTCGGCTCGGTCCGCCAGATCGGCGGGAATATCTTCAGCCTTGACCGTACCCTTGGCATCGGTGAAGGTCAGCTTTTTCATTTTCAGGAGATCGATCACAGCGTTAAAACCTTCGCCCTGATTTACCGGGAACTGGAAAGCGATGACATTGTTGCCATACGCCTCTTTGATGGTGTCAAAGGCTAGATCAAACTTGGCGTGTTCACGATCGAGCAGGTTGACAAAAAAGAGGTGTGGAATCGAAAATTCATCCAGCAGTTCGGTAACCATATCCGTACCGACTTCGACGCCGGCAACACCGTTCACCAGAACGATGGCCAGATCGGTGACGCGCAGACCGCAGCGCACATCGCCGAAAAAGTCGGCATAACCCGGCATGTCGATCAAATTGACTTTTTTATTTTTCCATTCAAAATGCATCAGCGTTGCGCCGATGGATATTTTGCGTTCGATTTCATCAGAGCGATAGTCAGACGTTGTTGTCCCGTCATCAATAGTGCCAAAACGATTTGTGACGCCGGCCGCGTGCAGCATAGCTTCGGAAAGAGTTGTTTTTCCGGCTGCCTGGTGCGATACCAGGCCGATGTTCCTGATATCAGCAGTTCCGTATTCTTTCACTGTTAATCTCCTTTGTTTGCGGGCTTGTGGAGCCTGCAGGTTATATGAATGCTTTCAGTTATTTTCTGTTATCAAACATTAGCCGATTTTTTTTGCTGCCTTAAAAAACGCTTGAGTACTCGTCCTGTTGGACTTTTCGGTAAACTCGAGATTGTTTCCGTAAATCGTGGGCATTTATAAACAGGCAAAAATTCCTGGCAAAATTTATAAAGTTCATCCTCGGCGAGTGGCGAGCCATCCGTGGTGACGACAAAGGCTTTGACTTCCGAGCCGTGCAGTTGGTCGGGAATACCGACGACCGCCACTTCATCCACCCTGGAGTGATCCAAAATGACGCGTTCAACTTCGCGCGAGCTGACCGGAAATCCGC
>CAYSNA010000616.1:0-2899 GCA_964432185.1 uncultured Cytophagia bacterium | reverse complement strand
GCGCTTCTGGTGAAGCGTGGCGCAAAACCACAACATTAAAATTATAGAGATGACAAATGAAATACACAAAAATAAACCATTCTGTCTTGGCATGGATATTAACCGCCATGCTCATAACAACACTGATAAGCTGTACAGATGCACCTGAAGACAAAACGGCGATATCGGAAGACAAAACGTCGATAAAAGACGTCAAGCAGGAAACGCAGGATTTGATTCAGGCGATTGGGGCTTATACAGCCGATCAGCGGGAAGAAGCAATTGAGAAAACCCAAACGGCCCTGGACGAACTGGATAAACGTATCGATGCGCTGGAAACGAGTATCGACAATAACCGGGATCAAATGAATGAGGACGCTCGTGAAAAAGCCCGTGCCAACCTGAAAGCGCTGCGCGAGCAGCGAACTGAGGTGGCCGAATGGACCAGCAAAATGAAAACCAGTTCCGCCGATGCCTGGGAGGATACGAAGAAAGGGTTTTCGGATGCATACAAGAGTCTCAGTGATGCATGGCAAAAGGTTGAAAAAGAATTCGGCGCTAATAAATAGAATGCTGAAAGGAGAAAACATAGAACGAGAAAGAACTCTATCAGCAGAAAAAACAGGCTCAGTTGGATGAGTGGAAAGCAAAAGTAGACAAGCTTGACGCAAAGGCCTCTGGGACCGGCGCTGACGCACCTCTAAAATTGAACAAGCAGATCGCAGCACTGGAAGGCAAGATTGAGAGTGGAAAGACCAAGCTTGCTGAAATTGCGGACGCAAGTGAAGAGTCTTGGGAGTCGATCAAAGACGGTGTGGAATCCGTATGGGATTCGAAAGTCTGCTTTCAGTGACGCCGCGGCAAAGTTCAAAAAATAATGACGGCCTGACGAACCGGTTGCCGCGGTCGGCGAGAGCCCGCCGCTACTACCGGTCAGGCATTTCATAACAAAAGGAGTTAATCGTGAAAAGAGTAGAAGGCAAAATAGCTGTTGTTACGGGTGGCGCCTTGGGGATTGGTCGGGCCGCTTGTCTGCAGTTGGCCAGAGAAGGAGCAAAGGTCGCTGTAACAGACATCGCGGATGAAGAGGGACAAAAAGTAGTTGAGACAATCTCAAAATTCGGCGGAATTGCAAAATACTGGCGTGTCGATACCTCGGATGAGGATAGCGTTAGCAGCGCTTTTTCCAATATTGCCCGTGAATTTGGCCCAATAAACATACTTGTGAACAACGCCGGTATCGCCGGGGTCAATAAACCGACTCACGAAATAACCAAAGAGGAATGGGAACAGGTCATAGGCGTGAACGTCAGCGGTGTTTTCTTTTGTACCAAACATGCGATCCCGTTCATGAAAAAATCTGGCGGCGGCAGCATCATTAACATGTCTTCTATTTATGGAATTGTCGGCGCTGCGGACTTGCCGCCCTATCATGCCTCCAAAGGGGCCGTTCGGCTGATGAGTAAGAATGATGCTCTGTTTTATGCAAAGGACAATATTAGAGTCAATTCCATACATCCGGGCTTTATCTGGACGCCACTTGTGGAGAAACTCGCCAAAGATTCACCAGAAGGAGCCGAGGCATTCAGAAAGCAGCTTGATAGTCACCATCCCATTGGTCATGTCGGAGAGCCTGATGATATTGCCTATGGCGTGCTCTATCTTGCTTCTGATGAGTCTAAATTTATTACCGGAGCCGAGTTGGTTATCGATGGAGGCTATACCGCGCAATAGAATTTTCGGCGTCTGTTAGGCCTAACAAACAAATCAATCTGACGCTTTGAGCGCGGGTGATCAATGACGTTACGGTGGAAATAATCAATTAATTTTAACTTTTTGGAGGTAACACCATGAAAGCACGACTAATTTTCATAGCCATTAGTATGCTGTTTGTAATGATTCAAGCAGGCCATGCTGAAGGGACTGAGGATATTCAAAAGTACTTTAATGAGACGGCAAACAAAGTAAAGGCAACGGATGATCCGGTCGAAAAACGTGACATACTCAACACATCATTGCAAACGATGTCACAGGCTTTGGAAAGAGTTGAGAGCTCCGGACTGATTTCGCAAGACGATCGCGCCGGCGTCAGTCTCTTTAAAAAGGCCCTTCAAGAGAAACAAAACGAGCTAATGGGAAGTGACGGCTATGCGCGCGTTGCCGATGCACAACTCAACGCCTTCTCTGATTACGTAGTGCAGGATATGCAGCAGGCCCAGACGATTACCATCAGCGTTGTTGCGGCGCTTTTGATCGTTGTCATTTTGATACTTCTCTTATAGTTGTATCGTTGCCGAGCGAACATTCAAAGGCCTTCAGCATGCAAAGCTTGCACAATATTTTTTCAACGAGCGCCATGCAGACGTACGCGATTTTCTTTAAAGGTGTCGGCTGTATGGTGCTCGTATTGTTGCTGTTTTCCTGCAGCTCCATTCCCCTTACCCAGCGGGAAATTCCGCTTGGAGAGGAGGATGCCCTCCCGCCACGCTATTCAATGGTATTCATCATCCATGGCGACGGTGGCTACCTCTATCACGATACCAGTGGTCACGCGCACAGAGCAGATGAAGAAACGCTCGCTGCAGCAACACGGGTGGCGGAACAAAATCCGCACGCCGAGGTATTCATCTTTCACCAAAGACCCAGGAAGCACACCCTGCTCTTCTTTCCACGCCGTGATGGAAAATTCTATTACTACCGGCACGGTCGGCTGCTCGCCCAAGAATCATACTGGCGGAATCAGGGACAATCGCGCTTTGATCCCGAAGTGGAGCTCTATCACCGTTTCCACGCAAAAGAGCAGACTCAATTGGCAAGATTGTTCTTCTACTTTGGCCACCAAATCCCTGAATTCGACGGTGTGGGTTATGATGCATCGTATCCGGACAGGACGTTCACTATTCATGAGCTTGCCGATGGA
>CAYSNA010000615.1:1041-2900 GCA_964432185.1 uncultured Cytophagia bacterium | reverse complement strand
TACCAACCGCCTGGCAGGATCTGCTGGATGCCGGCGCCATTCCCATTGGCCGTGCGCTGTTGCAGCGCTCCGCTTTTGTGTTGGATGCGAACGGCAACCCCGTGCCCGTCGGCGTGCCGGGCGAATTGTGTATCGGCGGCTTTGCCCTGGCTCGCGGTTATCTGGATCGCCCGGATTTGACCGCAGAACGATTTGTGCCGAATCCGTTTTACGGCAGCGGCGAACGCCTCTACAAAACCGGCGATCTGGTGCGTTTGAATAATCGCGGCGATATTGAATTCCTCGGCCGCGTCGACCAACAGGTGAAAATTCGCGGTTATCGCATCGAGTTGGGCGAGATAGAAGCGCGGCTGAATGAATTTCCCGGCCTCAAAAACGGCATTGTCGTTGCGCGCGACACCGGGTCTGCAGAAAAGGTGCTTGTTGCCTATTATGAATTTGTTGGCGCCGAGGATCCGTCCGTGAATATGTTGCGCGACTTTTTGCAGAAATCCCTGCCGGATTATATGATCCCAAGCGCCTTCATGCAGCTGGAAAAACTGCCGATGACGCCCGGCGGCAAAATCGACCGCAAAGCTTTGCCGGAGCCGGAGCTGCTTCGACCCAAAGTTGAAACCCAATATGTCGCGCCGCGCACCGAGACCGAGGAACGCCTGGCCGACATTATGGCGAGCGTGCTGAAAATTGATAAAGTCGGCGTATTCGACAACTTTTTTGAACTCGGCGGTCACTCCATGATGGGCACGCAGATCGTCTCGCAATTGCGCGAGGAATATCTCGTCGAATTGCCGCTGCGCACGCTGTTTGAAAATCCCACAGTTGACGGCATTGCCCGCGCCATCACCGAGGAACAGGCATCTCATATAAATCAAGATGAACTGGCCGATATGTTATCCGAGCTGGATGGCTTGACAGACGACGAATTACAACGAATGTTGAACGACGAATAATACCTTTTGAGAATATATCGATGGACCTTTCTGAAAAACTAAAGAATCTGACGCCGGAACAACGCGAATTACTGCAAAAAAAATTACTCGCCAAGCAAAAAGCGGCGCCGCCACGTGAGACGATCGGCAAACGCTCCGATCCCCGTTCCTACCCCATGTCCGCTGCGCAAATGCGGCTCTGGTTCCTGGATCAACTTGATTCCGGCTCGGCATTTTATAATGTGCCGTCCGCCGTATCCATCACCGGCAACCTCGATGTGACCGGCATGCAAGCCGCCATCAACAACGTTGTTGCCCGACACGAGGTGCTGCGATCCTATTACACGGTTGACGACACAGGTTTGCCGCAACAACAGGTGCATGACACGCTCGAGGTGCCGCTCGATATTATTAAAGTTGGCCAGGAGGCGGCAGGAGAACTTGATAGCGAACTGGAAAAAATCGCCTCCACACCTTTTGATCTCACCACCGCGCCGCTGATGCGCGCCGTGCTGTTCGTCAAAAAACAAAACGATTATATCTTGATGCTGAACATGCATCACATCATCGTGGACGGCTGGTCCATCGGCATCATTCTGCAGGAGATTATGGCGCTGTACGTGGCCGAGCAACGCGGCCTGCCGAATCCTCTGCCCGAACCCAAATTACAATTTGCCGATTATGCCGACTGGCAGAATAAAAAATCGCAAGCCTCCGATCTGGACACGCAGCTGGTCTATTGGACCAATTATTTGAAAAATATGCCGCACGTTCTTGAACTGATTCCCGATTTGCCGCGCCGGTCTGTGATGACTGTCGCCGCCGCCGGAGGGGTGGCCGAGTGGTCGATGGCGCACGCCTGGAAAGTGTGTATACGGGAGACCGTATCGAGGGTTCGAATCCCTCTCCCTCCGCCAGATTTTCGGCCTT
>CAYSNA010000615.1:0-1031 GCA_964432185.1 uncultured Cytophagia bacterium | reverse complement strand
CATGAGGGCGATCATTTCAAATTTAAAATTGAAACGGACACCACGGCCACATTACGCCAGTGGAGCCGCGACAAACAGTTCTCGCTGTTCACCACGCTCATGGCGGCGACGCAACTGTTTTTTTACAAATTCACCCGGCAGAATGATTTCGGCATCGGTGTGCCCATTGCCAATCGCCACCGCAAAGAACTCGAATCGATCGTTGGCTTTTTTGTCAACACTATAGTTCTGCGCGCCCGATTTGGTCAAACCATCAGCTTTGCTGATCTGGTGTCGCGCGTCAAAAATGATGTGCTGCTGGCGACGGAAAATCAGGATATCCCGTTTGAAAGAATTGTCGAGACGGTGCAGCCGCAGCGCGAATTGAGCCACTCGCCGCTCTTCCAGGTGATGTTTGATCTGCAGACGTCGCCGTTAAAAGCCATGTCGTTGCCGGATATTCAGATGGATATTTACGATGTCGAGATGAACGCCGCCAAATTTGATCTGCTCTTTTTGTTGATGGATCACGGCGACACCATCGAGTGCACCATCGAATACAATACGGCGCTGTTCAAAAAGTCCACGATCGAGCTGATCGCCGGTTATTACAAAACGCTGCTGCGCCATATTGCGGACAATCCGAATAAAACGGTTGATGATTATTCGCTGTTGACCAAAGAACAGGAACGTCACATTCTGATTGATTGGAATGACACGACCTCCGATTATCCGCGCGACAAGGCTGTACATGTTTTGTTTGAAGAACGTGTGGCGCAACAGCCGCAGGCTTTGGCGGTCAAATATGAGAATCAAACGCTGACCTACGGGCAGTTAAATGCCAAAGCCAATCAGTTGGCCCGACAGTTACAAACCATGGGCGTGCAAGAAGGCGCGCATGTGGCGATTTACATGGAGCGCTCGATCGACATGATGGTGAGCATCCTCGCCGTGTTGAAGGCCGGGGCGGTTTACGTGCCGCTCGATTTGGCCTATCCCAAAGCGCGAATCGAATTTATGCTTCAGGATACGCAGGCGCCGGTGCTGCTCAT
>CAYSNA010000614.1:0-2906 GCA_964432185.1 uncultured Cytophagia bacterium | reverse complement strand
CGTTTCAACAGCATATCCCACACCGGCCCGCGCACGCCCCGGTCGTGAAACGCTTTCGCCGCATCAACAAATCCGCCATCCGGGTAGATGCGATCCAAACGGCCTTTGAAAGCAGCGAGGATTTTCTGGTGAATGACCGCGGTGTCCACATCGCGTGAAAAATAATAGACGGGAGCGAGCAAATCCGTGTCCTCCGTAATTTGCCCTTCCTCCAGCGCCCAGTCGTAAACCGCCGTGCCGGGGAAAATGCGAATGCCGATGCCGGCAAATATAACGCACTTTTGCAAGCTGTTGAGGTTGTGCAATCCCTCATCAACCGTTGCGTGGGTTTCGCCCGGCCCGCCGAGAATAATGAAATGGGCGTTGTTGATGCCAACCTCGGCAAACAGATTATTCGAATGCACCACCTGATCCCAGGTGAAATCCTTGCGCAACGCTTTCAATGCGACGTCCGTGGCGCAATCGGTGCCCCACTCGACGGAGATGAGGCCGGACCGTTTGAGCAGTTCGGCCTCCTCGCGGGTAAAATCATCGGGACGTAAATAGCAGGCCCACGGCGTTTTGATGTTTCGACGCACCAGTTCCTCGGCAATTTTCAAATAATTGCCGCCGGCGTCGTTAAAAACCGAATCGGTGATGAAATAGTAATCGCAGTTGTAATTTTGTATCAGCGACTCGATTTCATCAACAACATCTTTCGGATCTCTCAAGCGATAACGACGCCCTTCGAGCACGGGATAGGAACAATAGGCGCAGCGGTGCGGACAGCCGCGCTTGGTCTGCACGTTAAGCATGCCGCCCTTGTGCAGATAAAAATCGGCCAGATCGGCCTCGCGATTTTTATAGGACAAGCTCGCTCCGCTCAGCGTCGGTTTGTTGAAATAGATGGGATATGCTGAATCGGGATCGGATTCAAGCTGATCAATCAATTCGCAAAACAACAGTTCGCCTTCACCGGCAACGCCGTGATCCGCGCCAAGCGCTTTGAGCATCTCTTTGGGAAAGATCGTATAAGCGGAACCGCCGAGAATCACCGGCGCGTTCGTCACGCTCTTGACCGCATCGACCACTTTTTTGTACTCGATGAAATAAACATCCTGTTGATTAAAATTGGCGCTGTCGACATTGCGCAGCGAGAGGCCGACATAATCAGGCTGCAAGTCCTGAATGAAGCGGCGGATGTCGTCGGGTGTGTCGCCGTGGACGATCATGTCCCACACAGCAACCTCGTGGCCGCGTTGCCTCGCCGCATCGGCGACCATATTCATGCCCAACGGATAAACCGGATAGGGATCGCGGTTGGTGTTGCATGAGATAAGAGAAATTTTTGCCATAGGCACCCCAAATTTCTTGGCGTATACTAAAATGATTCAGTTTAAAAGGGAACACGGATGGAACTGATCTAACCTGAACAATTCACAAACTCCTCACAGCAAGACTCAAAGACACAATGAATTCAGAGATAGCGAGGCATAACGCTTTGTTCACGTGCGGCGTGAATTACGAATCGAACCGACTAACAAAATCCGCAAAAAATTGACAGCTTCGCTGTCAACCGCAACGGTGTAAGCTGTTGCGTGCAGCAAAATGTTAGCTGCAATTTTATAAGATGCAATATGCAAAGATATCGTTATTATTCTTTCGCAATTTCTAATATTTTGGAATAAAGACTATCATTCATCCAAAAACCGGCTTTCGACTTTAGATCCTCAAGTAACGGTTTTATTTGATTAATCAGTCCCTTTGCTTTTGCTTCAACAATTATCCCAAGTACGCCGATGCATTTGATACCAAAACGCGATGCAACCTGTCGTCCAAGCCGTTCATCGATTAGTAACAAATCAGCATTTTGTTCGATGGCCAACGATATCGCTTCTGCTTCGCCATCATCAAGTTCAATTTTAAGAGCTTCAGTTAGAATTTGATTTTCGACGGCCTGATGGTGGATCCAATCAAACTCTACAATTTCACGAGAACCGGGTTGTCCGGCACCAATAATTACAATTTCGTGGTAAACTGCCTCTGGTATTAAAATGTTTTCGTACAGATTTGAAAGAAGTTCGAGTTGGTTGATTGATGCGAGATTAATAATGGGGGAAGAATTACTTGCAATAATCACAATCTTCCGAGCTCCCGCAATGTTTCTATATCTTGTCCAAAGTCGGAAACATCATAATGAATTTCAATCTGACGACTTGCAAGCAGATGTTGAAATTGAAATTGACTCATGTCCGCTAAACGACTAGCTTGACCCAATGTAATTTTCCCTTTTTGATATAGCATTATTGCTATTTCTTGGGTCAACTCTGCAATTGACATTTTGGTTGACTTTACAATTTCATCGGGTATAACTAAAGTCATAATATATTACCTCTAAAATCAAGGTTACAAACTCTAAATTTATATAGCTATTTTAACGGTCATATAAAAGAAATTTATTTCCGAAATCATTTCAAATTTATTCTTCTCAGCTAACATACGGCTTTGGCGCAATCCTGAACAAGGGTGCTAATGCCAATAAAAGGTACTCTTTGTGACTTTGTGTGAACGAATCTTTCAGATTAACTGACATTCACGGATTTTTTATCATCCGTGAACATCAGTTTCACCCGTTAAATCCGTGTTGAATAAAAAATGAGAAACAAATTTTAACCGTTGATCACCCAGCCATCGCGATAGGTGCGTTTGAGAAACTGATTTGCGTTGGCGTCGTTGGTGACCTCGCCTTTTACGGCGTCGTATTCGATCTCTTTTTCAGCGCGATAGGCGACGAGACCGAGCATCATCATCTCCATCTTGGTGCCGGCATAATCGAGATCGCACGAGGTTTTCAAATCAGTTTTACAGGCATTGATCCATTCCTGCTGAAAATCGCCCATGGGCTCGATGATGTCTTTTTCATCGCG
>CAYSNA010000613.1:0-2911 GCA_964432185.1 uncultured Cytophagia bacterium | reverse complement strand
TTCGAATTTGATGGTGGTTGTCGGATTAAAGGGGTTTGGATAATTTTGATGTAATACAAAATCCTCCGGCCGCGATTCCTTTTTCTCATCCACGCTCACATTCGGATCGGAATAAAACGCGGTGTACGGCGTGAGGATTTGGAATTTCAACGACAGTTCGATGACCTGATCCACCAGTTCTTTGCGTTCACCGTAAATGGCAATTTCGTTCAACAGATAATCAATTTTGGCTTTGGCCCACAACCGCGGAATGAAGCGATGGCCGCCCGGCACATTGGAAAATTCCTCAAAGGATTGATAACTCACCAGCTTATCGCCGATGGAGGCGGTGAGATAAACCGGAAAGGTGCCGGAATTTTTGTAAATGCCCATCTGCATCACCTGGCTGCCCCAGAACAGATCGGCGAGCGGCCGCGGGAAACGATCCGACGTGACCAGCCCTTCGATTTTAATATCCAGATCCGTGAGCACCGGTTTGGAAATGCGCTGAAAATGATTGCCGATGATGCGCGCGATATTGGCATCCTGTTTGATGAATTCGGCATAGCCGCCGTTTTCCACCGCCATTTGCACCAGCAGCGGTCTACTCACATCCTCGCCAACGCCGAATGAAAAAATCCGCACATCTTTGGTGTTGGCATTTTTCACATTATTGATAATGTTCGGCACCCAGGTCTCGCCCCAGGTGGGGTAGCCATCGGTGAGAAACACGATCATGTTGGCGTAGTCGTCGGTATAGGATTGCGACAGCGATTTCATCAATGCGTCGTTGATGTTGGTCAAACCAAGCGCGCCAATATCGGTGACAAATGCCGTGGCGTCTTCAAGATTATCATACGAGGCGGAGACCAGGTCATTGCGGAACGAGGTGACCGAGGTGCCAAAGGTGATGATGTTGAACATGTCATCCGGCTGCAAATATTTGAGAAACTCGTGCAGCGCCTGTTTGAGCTGCTCAATGCGCGTGCCTTCCATGCTGGAGGAGACATCCGCGGTAAAGACAATTTTCTTCGGAATGTCCTCGTCATCACCAATATCGTCCGGCGGCGAAATCCAGATGGCATAGTACGAATCGTCGCCAATGGAATCCTCCTCAGTGGGCGTGTAGCGGATGACATTCATCTCGACCTCGTCGCGGCTGGTTTCAAAACTGATTTTCAAATCCTTGTCCGGCATAAAATTTTCATCGCCAAACACCACGGTGTACTGGTTGTTGTTATCCTTGTGGATGCTCATGGCGGTGGTGCCGCCGTGTGTGGGCGACTCGAATGAGGTATACGCCGAGCTGGATTTGAACAGACCGCTAAAGGACACGCGCTGCAGCGGTTTTGGCGACATTTGTACGGCGTTTAATTTGAAGAGATAGTCAACGGTGCCGAATTCATACGGCAGCAATTCAACATAAGTGATTTTGGTTTGCACGTCCGAAACCGGTGGAATGGGCGCAATGCTGAGGCGATAGAGGTTATCGCCCATATATTCGAGCAGCGCCGGATCAAGATTCCAGCGGATGCGCTCCTCGTATTCCTTGCGCGCCTCGGCCCGCTCCTTGATGGCGCCCTTGTACCATTTGCCGTTAAACTCGTACAGCAGCTCGACCACCACCGCATTTTCCGGCAGCGGGAACAGCCACACCGCCTCGACCGTGGCGTTCATTTCATTTTTAAAAACCTGATGCACCTGGGTTGTGGCAATTTGCCCCTCGATCGTCGTTGTCGCATCGACGGTTTTGATCCACATTTTATTATACGTTTGACTGCCCCATAACGGGCGCGAGAAAATCGTGCCGATGGCGAATGCGCTTTCGACAAAAGCGACACTCAGCACAAGAATAAAAGCAAAAAGTGTAGCCGACTTTTTCATGATAGCCTCCTGATGTTAATGGTGATTTATCAAAGTATAGAAAATTTCTGTTTTATCATAATCCGACAAGGCGGTCACATTCCCGTTGAGCATTCCGACGTTTTTATCCAGCTTGTAGTGAAAGTTCTTGTTCGTCATGCTCGCGCTGTTTTCGTAAAATTGATTTCCGTCAAAGCAGACGCGGAACTGATCGTCCAGGAGAAACAGCCAATCGCCCAAAAACGGCGAGATGGTGTTGCTATGCTCTTCGACGAGAACGAGTTTGCCGTGGTGAATTTTGGCGGTCACCGTGGCAATAGTCGATTCGCTGAAACGTTGCTGCGGCTGTGCGCTGACAATGGTCTTTTCACCGGTAAACTGCGTTTCAAAGACAAACAAACTGTCACTGAATTTGGCATGCGTACACCGCCATTCTTCCTGACCGACATAGTCGATCCGATAATCGCTTTGCCGGCTGCTCTTGTTGACACGAATATCATAGGTCCATTGTGCATCGACCCGAATCGGCAGATACAAGTCGAGATTGCTTTTTCCCTTGTCGGGATCGTCGTCTCCCGGATCGGTCGGTTCGCGGCGATCTCGTGGTTCGTGTTCTTCGTATGGCGAATCGTCGGATGACATCAAATCATCAAACGAACAACCGGAAAGGAGTAGTGTCAGGCTGATGAGTAAAAGAGAGTATCTTAAAATTTTCATATTTGTATCTCCTTACAGTCATTGCGCGCGCTCCCGCGTTTTTCGCGGGAGCGCGTGGCAATCTCCCGCAAAAGATAAATTCCTTTTTCAGGAGATCGCCACGCGGCTTGTCAGCCGCTCGCAATGACTTATTTATTCAAAGTAATTCGCAATGTACTAATCACTTCTCCAACCTGCAGCCGCACAAAATAATGTCCCGATGGTAACTGAGCGCCGAATTGATCACGACCGTCAAACAAAATCGAATGCACTCCGGCTTCAAAATGACTGACATCGATGACCGCGACAAGCTGTCCCAACACGTTATAAATTTTGATGAGCTTGGTTTTACCGGCATCCTGCGGCGCAATGT
>CAYSNA010000612.1:0-2919 GCA_964432185.1 uncultured Cytophagia bacterium | reverse complement strand
AATTTGCAATCCCGATTGGGCCAATTGCTCGACCAGCCCACGCCCGGCGCTGACGCCGACCGTGGCGAGAAAAAACAATAATCCGAGTTCCTGTAAAATATAACGGGCGGCCAGCGGCATGCGACCTGAATAATAACCATAGTGTCGAAAATAACCGACCAAAATGCCGGAGAACAGCAATCCTCCGGCGTTGCCAATTGACGTGTTGATCAGCGGCAGTTTGATGTTGCCGAGAAAAAGTCCGAGCAGAATGCCCGTACAGAAAATGAAAATATCGGTTTCATAATGCTTGTTATCGCGATGGCCGAGCAGGGCGATGGCATGCTCGATGTGTTCTCGATCGCCGGTGATGGTCAGGATGTCGCCGCGTTCCAGCGCAATATCCGGACTGATGGGCAGCTCAATAGCGCCGCGGCGGAATCTCGTCAGCAGCACACTAAAATCCTGCGGCAGCCGCAACTCAGCAATGGTTTTATTGATGGCTTTTTTGCCGGTCACAATGACTTTTTCGGTGATATTTTTTTGCTCGACAAAATCCTTGTCGGAAATTTCCGGGCCGAGATACGATTCCAGTTCCAGCAGATTGTCCAGAGAACCTTCTGCCATCACATGATCTTTGAGCTGCAAAATGGAATCCGCCGTGGCCAGGGTGGTGGTGTTTTCACGGCGGATGGAGACGATGCCAATGCCGGAGAGCTGTCGAAGTTGGAGTTCTTTAAGCGGAATACCGACCACGCCGATATTTTGCACCTGATAGACGCGCTTCTGAATCGACTCTTTTTCCTCACTGTCGTCATCATCGTTGACGTGAAATTTGTCCGCCTCTTTTTTGAGATCAATCCTCAGGCCTTTTGTAAGAAACTGGATGAACAACAGCAAACCCAAAAGTCCGAAAGGATAGGTAATGCCGTAGGCGATTGAGATGGAAGGATCTTTGGAGATTTCATACGCCGCCGCCAGTGTTGCCGTTGAGGTGAGCGACCCTCCCAAAATTCCGGGCAACAAAATGAACGGCAGGCCGAAAAGTTTAGAAAAAAATATAGCGACGAGACTGGCAACGATCACCACAAAAAAAGCAATGACGACGTATTTCAGCCCATTCTTTTTAAAAGCATGAAAAAAACGCGGTCCGGCGCCAAAGCCGATAGAGTACATAAAAAAGGCAAATCCCAGATTGCTGAGCTCCTGCGGCAAACTGTAACCGAGATGTCCAAAAATCAGTGCCACGAGCAAAACACCGCCGGAGGCACTGACGACGACATTGCCGATTTTTAATTTGCCGAGGAGCGTGCCAAGGCTAAGTATGACGGTTAACAGTAAAAGATTATTCTGTAGCAGGTCATTAATCACTTTGTTCTTTCGTTTTGTTACACTAGGATTGTTTGATCTCCGACGCAAAATGTTGAATTTTTTGAATGGCCGAAACGATATCGTCCATATCCGATTGTTCTCCAAGCAGCATGTTTTGCGGAAAGACAACCGAGTTCTGACACACATTTTTATTGCCGGGCAGTTCGTGCAGACTGTCGCGATAGTCCTTTAACCGCTGTTCGGGAAACAACCGTTTATAGCCGCGCGAATTTAAAGCTTCGTTTATCAGACCATCAAAATACAGTTCGTGGTAGCCGGTGTACGCGGTGATGCCTTCGGCCTGCAGGGCGTCGATAAAACGTTGGCGCGGCAGGTTGGCAAACTGTGTCGCATCATACAGAACGGGGAAGAGGTGCCAGACCGGCTTGCTGTTTTCCGGCAGACGTACCGGTTGAATTCCGGGAATTTGGCCGAGCTGCTGTGCCAGATAAGCGGCATTTTTTTGTCGGCGTGTGGTTTCCATTTTTAATTTGTCGATTTGCTGGATGAGCATGGCCGCCTGCACCTGCTGCATGCGTCTGTTGCTGCCGCGGGTGAAATATTGTGACTCGCCTTTTGACGAGCCGTACGCTCGTCCGCAATTATGAAACGAATGGCAGCGGTCTATTAA
The DNA here is from genome assembly GCA_964432185.1 of uncultured Cytophagia bacterium. Classification (GTDB taxonomy): domain Bacteria; phylum Zhuqueibacterota; class Zhuqueibacteria; order Residuimicrobiales; family Krinioviventaceae; genus Kriniovivens. The sequence goes on along the minus strand of CAYSNA010000612.1, from coordinate 938 downwards.
TTCCGCATCGTTCCCGGTAATGGCGCCGCCTTCACCGGTGGGCAGATGTTTGGAATTTTGAAAACTGAAACAGCCGAGGTCTCCCAGCACGCCGCATTTTTTGCCTTTGTACTCGGCGAGCCACGCTTGACATGCATCTTCAATGACAGCGAGATTTTGTTTTTTGGCGATGGCGTTAATCGGATCCATGTCGCAGGGCAGTCCATAAATGTGCACCGGCATCATGGCGGTGGTTCGATCGGTGATTTTTGCTTCGATGTCTTTGGGATTGATGGTGAACGTTTCCGGATCGGTATCGGCAAAAACCGGCAATGCTTTGCTGAGCAAAATAGAGTTGTAAGAGGCGATAAACGTGTAAGGGGAGACAATGACTTCATCACCGGCATCGACGCCGAGAACGTGCATACTGACGAGCAGCGCCGCTGTGCCGCTGGCCGTTGCCAGACATCTTTTGGAACCGATGAGGTCGGCGTAGGCTTTTTCAAAATCGGCGACATGTCCGCCGGAACCGCGCCACCATTTGCCGCTGCGCATGACCTCAAGGATGCGCGGTTCCCACTCATGCCGCCATTCGGGCCAGGGCGCCCATCCTTTTGTGCGAATTGGCGAGCCGCCCAAAACGGCCGGTTTGGGTGTTTGTGACGATACGATTGATGGCAACGCCGCGACGGTTGCTGTCGTCATTGCCGTCTTGTGAACAAAATGTCGACGTGATATTTTTTTCATGACTCCTCCTTGATGAGTAGCTGTAAGCTGTAAGCTATAGGCTTTAAGCTGTAGGCTATAAGCTATAAGCGTTTGAGCCTACAGCCTACAGCTTATAGCTTATAGCTTGAACAACACACCAACTCGTCTCACCCAACAAAACACCGGTCACCAGATGCGTTGGCGCGCCGTCGTATTTTCGTTCCGGTGGATTAGTAAGATTGAGCAGCTCG
>CAYSNA010000611.1:0-2927 GCA_964432185.1 uncultured Cytophagia bacterium | reverse complement strand
TGGCCATTTTTATCCTCTGCCGAAAAGTTACTCCCTGATTTTTGGCAGAGGACTTTTTTAGTCCTTCTTAACTATGTATTTTTTATATCCACGATTATCACCTCGTCAATTCCCGGTATCCGGAAAAGGCCTGTTAAGGAGAAACCGATGACGTTACGTCATATTCCCTCGCTCTAGCGGGGGAACGCATGCAGGGACGCTCAGCGACCAATGAGCGGCGAATATAACGAACGCTGAGCGGCTTCTCACGCATTCCACCGTGGCAGCGGAATGAGAAAATTATGTCATTATTCCTTTCTGATGTTTCAATGTGCAAGCTCGAAATTTCCACCACAGGTTTCCGGATTTTGATCTTAATAATTTGGAGTGCATTATGAAAAAGATTCTAAATCTGATTTTCATCCTCTTAATCCTTCTTGTCGGTTGTCAACAACAGGAGCGATCTGTTCTCAACGCCGTTGCCGAAAAGCCGCCCATGGGCTGGAACAGTTTTGATGCCTACGATTGCGCCATCACCGAAGCGCAGTACCGCGATGTGGTGAGTTGGCTGGCCGACAATCTGCTCGAATACGGCTGGGAGTACGCGGTTATTGATTACATTTGGTGGCACCCTGAGCCGGGCAACTGGAATACACCGCGCCGATTTGGGCATCCGAATATTCGCTACAATGAGGACGGTTCGCCGCTTCATCCAGAATACACGACGATGGACGAGTACGGCCGATTGCTGCCGTCTGTCGAACGATTCCCATCAGCGGCAAACGGACAAGGCTTTAAACCGCTCGCCGATTGGGTGCACAGCAAGGGGATGAAATTCGGAATTCACATTATGCGCGGCATTCATCGTGTTGCCGTACACGAGGATACCCCGATTATGGGGACTAACTATACTGCCCGCGACATTGCCGAACCGTGGGATATGTGTCCCTGGTGCAACCACATGTTTGGCGTTGATTTTACAAAACCGGGGGCCCAGGAATATTATAATTCGCTGTTTAATTTGTATGCCGAATGGGGCGTCGATTATATCAAAGCGGACGACATGATGGTGCCGCCGTATCACGCCGGTGAAATCGAACTGATGCGCAACGCCATCGAACAATGCGGCCGCGATATTGTGCTCAGTTTATCGTGTGGTGAAGCGCCATTGTCGCAGGCGAAACATCTCGCGGATAATGCCAACCTGTGGCGCATTTCCGGCGATTTTTGGGATAACTGGCCGGCGCTTTTACACATGTTTGATCTGCTCAACTCTTGGTCGCCGTGGATTCAGGAGCACCACTGGCCGGATGCGGACATGCTGCCCATCGGTCACATCTCCATGAACGGCCGCCCGCACGGTCCGGATCGCATGTCCGGTTTTACCTGGCCGGAGCATTACACGCACATGACGCTCTGGTGTATCGCGCGTTCGCCATTGATGTGGGGCGGCGATCCATTGACGTCATCTGAAAAAAGTATTTCTTTTTTGAAAAATGAAGAAGTGTTGGCTGTCAATCAATACAGCGAAAATAATCGCCAGGTGTTTCGCCAGGGCAACCATGTTGCCTGGATGGCCGATATCCCCAACAGCGACGACAAGTATCTGGCGCTTTTTAATATCGGCGATGAGAAAGACACAGTCACCTTTACATTTGAGTACGAGTATCTTCGCGGAACGTATGACATTCGAGACTTGTGGGAAAAGCAAGATGTGGGACGTTTTGAAAACGAGTTTGCCGCGGAACTGGAGCCGCATGGCGCGGGACTGTACAGGTTGACTAAAAAGTATAGTGTGGCGAGTCCACGAGATAAAAAAATGAATTTATAGCGCTGATTTGTTTTTTCCCAAAAAGTTCGGGATAGAGTTCATCCCGCACCCAGACGTAGTTTGGCTCCTGCTCAAAGATTTTCTCAAAAACGCTGCGAGCCGTTTCCAGTTGATTCGTAGCGTGGTACGCCTGGGCAAGAACGGTGAGCACATTCAAGTAGATCCAGTTTTGATCCGTCTTTCCTTGTTCTTCAAGTAAAAGCACCGCGTGTTCATAACAGTTTGCCGCGGCTTTTTTATCTCCACCAAAAAATGCCGGGCGGTAATACAATGCATTCGCATGTTCTATGCGTGCCTGTATATTATCGGGGTCAATTTCCAAGGCGGCGCTAATTTCATCAAGACTCTGTTGTCCCAGGAATGGCGCCTTTAACGGATTTATCGCAATGGTGAATCCAATGAATGCCGCCTTATATGCGCGGGCCGTCGCCTCGTCCGGATTGTTTTGTAAAATATCTTCAATCAACATTGTCGCTTTTTGGATGACGCTTTTCGCTTCTTTCGTTTTTTTGCCGCCAACCAGCCACGCCGTATAGCCGTAATAATATTCCACGAGTTCCAGCTTTTTCGTGTCGCTATCTAGCGACTTTGACTCTAATGCCACGACTGTTTTTTTCCACATGGACATATCACCCGTAATAAACGCACGATAGATTTGATCTTTAGGGGATGTTTCGGAAAAACAATAAACTGTGGCTGCCAGAATTAAAAGAATGATGCTTGTAGTATATTTCGTCCTTTCCATAAAAGCTCTTTTTTGTGATGCGTTGTGATGGCTTTGAAAATGATGATTAAAAAAACAATATGCTGCGGAATAAAGAGAAAAAGATTCATCAATACATTTTGTTTGCTGGCCAGTGAGATGAGTATTCGAAGGAGCAAAATGAAACCAATATAAAGTCCCCCCATGTGCGGGCCATTTTTCAGCCAGATATAAAAAGGCGCCAGCGTCGTCAGCAGCGCGAACATCAGTGTTGCGATTTTGCTGCTGCCAAAAAACTGAAAGACGTTCTTGCTAAAACCGATTATCGAATCGTGCAAGTTTGTGTACATGCGGCACTTGATATCATCATCGCCCAGCAAAGTTGCGGTTTTTAAACCTGATTTTTTGTAGAAC
>CAYSNA010000610.1:2646-2931 GCA_964432185.1 uncultured Cytophagia bacterium | reverse complement strand
AGAAACACCCGGAATTACGAGATAATTTCCATTTGGCATATTTTCAACATGAAATCGGGTCGGAGTTTTAGCGATTTCCTGTGTTGGTTTACTTTTGCTCTCAAGTCGGTATTTTCGAACGGCCTCAATTCGCCGCATGACGTATGGCATTTTTTTTAATTCAGTGGGTGAAGCATCGCCAAGCCATAAAACCCATCTCTGTTTTCCTTGTAAGAACTCAATCGCTCCCATCCATGGATGAAAATATTTTTCTGAGTTTGGCTCTTTGGAAAGAAATTTTTCTTT
>CAYSNA010000610.1:0-2636 GCA_964432185.1 uncultured Cytophagia bacterium | reverse complement strand
CCTCCAATGTAAATAAATAATTTCCATCATCAATTGGTTTGTTCCCAATACCAATATCCGGAACCAGACAAATCGGTTTTGAACGACTCTGTAAGAAGACATCAACACCATCGACCAAATATGGGTTGATATGGCGAACTTTTATCTCGTGTGGATCGCCTTTGATATCCTCATATTCAAATAAACGTTTTTCAGTTATGTTGTAACCTGCAAATCCAATGATGACAACATAGACGGCAGCGGCTCCACGGGCCTCGCTGCTCCATTTAAATGTTCTGTGGGCAAAATGAATGAATACATTATGCTTTTGAATCAGTTCGCCCCATAGAACGCCGACTTGCTCTCCCTGCGTAATGGAATTTGTCGATACAAAAGCAACTTTGATTGTTGTGCCTTTGATGAATTTTGCCGATAACAAATACCACGCGGTCACAAAATCCAATATTTTACCATTCTTGACGCCATCAAAAACTATTTCAATATCTTTACGTTGATTGGCATCGAGAAATTTTGATCCCACAAACGGCGGATTGCCCAAAATATAGTTCAACTCATTTTTCGGCACAACACTTTGCCAATCGATCCGCAGCGCATTGGCGTGCACAATTTTAGCGGATTTGCGCAGGGGTAGACGGGAGAAATAGTGGCCAAACTCGTTGGAGAGACGCATGTTCATCTGGTGGTCCATCAGCCACAACGCCACCTCGGCAATGCGCGCCGGCCATTCGTCAATTTCTATACCGTAGAATTGATCGACGTCAACGCGAATCAGGTGAGAAATATCAAGGATTTGCTGGCCGCTCTTGTAGAGTTCCCGCAGGATGGCCAGTTCAAGCAGGCGCAGCTCGCGATAGGTGATGACGAGAAAGTTGCCGCAGCCGCAGGCGGGATCGAGAAATGTGAGCGAGGCGATTTTGAGATGAAACTCTTCGAGTTTTTTGCGGTTGTTTTTGATTTTGTCAAACTCGGCCCACAGGTCATCGAGAAACAGCGGCTTGATCAGTTTGAGGATATTTTTTTCCGAGGTGTAATGGGCGCCGAGGTTGCGGCGTTCCTGAGGATTCATCACCGACTGAAAAAGCGAGCCGAAAATAGCCGGCGAGATTTTGCCCCAGTCCAGGCGGCAGGCGCGGAGAAGATCGTTGCGCATGCGGGAATCAAAAGAGGCGATGGGCAGCGGTTCCGCAAAAAGATGGCCGTTGACATAGTCGAACTGGTTGAGGTGCTCATCGAGATTCTTTTGCCGTTGCTCTTTTGGCGTATTGAGAATTTGAAACAGGGCGGCGAGGTTAGCGCCGAGGTCACTGCCGTCGATGCGGGTTTTGTGCTCGATAAATTCCTTAAAGATATTTTTGTTGAACAGGGTCGTATCGTCGGCAAAAAGGCAAAACAGCAAACGCACGAGATAGACTTCCAACGCATGGCCGGTGTAGCCGCTCTCCTTGAGCTGGTCGTGCAGTGTGCCCATGAGCTCGGCGGCTTTGATATTGACCGGATCTTCGGGCGTTGGCGGCGTGGTGATATAACCGGGGATAAAGCCAAAGAGTTTTATGTGTTGCGGAAATTCCGAGATGTGGAATTCATAGTGTTTATTGTCATCAAGATCGTAGAGGCGAAAGCGCTCGAAATCGGAGACGAGCACGTAGCGCGGCAGGTCGTGTTCCTGCAGGCCGGCGAAATAATCCATGGCCTGAGAATAGGCTTTGTCCAAATCCTTGCCGCGGGATTTGTGCTCGATGAGCAGCGTGCCTTTCCAGAACAGATCGATAAAGCCATAGTTTTGGTCGAGCTTTTTGACAGGCTCTTCAAAGGTGGCGACGCGTCGGCGAGAGAGACCAAACACATCAAAAAAATTATCCCAAAAGGATTTGGCTTCGGCGTGTTCGCGGGATTCGTCTTTCCAGTTATGGGTAAAGGTGACGGCGCGGTATTTGATTTCGTTCCAGCTTAGAGGCATGGTGATGTCCGGACATGGTGAAAAGTTTGGGAATTGAATAGTGGGTAAAATATAGGGAAAAACAGGGTTGGGGGAAAGTAAAAAGTGGAAAGTAAAAAGCTGAAAGTAAAAAGTGGAAAGTGGGGAGACCGGGAAGAACTTGAATTTTTTTATCCTGTTTCTTTGATCACCGGAAGGCGGGATCGTCCCGGAGCGCTTTATACCCGGGATCGTTGGCAAGGCTCCAGTCGAGTGCACGCCTCGTTGACAATTGCATTCCTCCGGTCATTGATCGAGAAATTCACGGATGACCTAAAGAATGCCGAGTGGCGCTGCTGTCATCCGAACGATTTTTTATTTTTATTTCACCTGTTGGGGGGGCTTTCTTTTTGGAAATCAACTTTTTGGGGCCACAAGAAAATATTGAAGTGTTAGGACACTTGCGACACGTTTGTTTAACCAGAATCCGAGATTAACATTATGAGTGTGTTCGATGGATTTGAAAAGTAATGTGAAACGCGGCCTTCAGAGTTCTGACGTATATAAACCAGTCAATTGATGCCACCGGTTGTTTCTGCATCATTTTATGGTGTTATTCATGAGTGCCGCATCGCCGATATGAAAAAAATGCAAAAGATGAAAATTGAAAAATTGATTGATTTTATTTGGTAAAATTGCTAAAATGTGAGGCTAAAGATTG
>CAYSNA010000609.1:0-2943 GCA_964432185.1 uncultured Cytophagia bacterium | reverse complement strand
GATCTTTTTAACTTACACGTTGCCCAAAGGCGTTTACCTCAACATCAATGTTCCGGCTGTACCGGCGGCTCAGATTAAAGGTATCAAAATTACCCGGCAGGGCATGGCCACGTACGAAGAGAAATATCATGTACGCGAGGATCCGTTTGGCCGGAAATACTATTGGCTGACCGGTGAAAAAAAGGGCGTTGAAACGGCGCTGGAATTTGACGATGCCGCCATCAACAACAATTATATATCCATAACCCCGGTTCACTTTGACCTCACATTTAACGGTCTCATCGCCGATTTGAAAGCTTTCAACTTTAACGACAAACTCGAGTTAGCATGACACATTCGGAAGCTATTATCGTTCTTGATTTCGGCTCGCAGTACACCCAGCTCATTGCGCGGCGCATTCGCGAGCTGGGCGTGTATTCTGAAATCAAGCCATTTTATATTGATATGGATGAGCTGCGCGCGCTTAAACCAAAAGGCATCATTCTGTCCGGCGGGCCGTCCTCGGTTTATGCTGAAGATGCACCGATCCCCGATCCAGCGGTATTCGACCTCGGCTGCCCGGTGCTCGGCATCTGCTACGGCTTGCAGGTGATCGCCCATCTGCTCGACGGCAAGGTGGACAAGGCGCAGCGCCGCGAGTATGGCCGGGCGTTCATTCAGGTTGATGATGATTCTGATCTGTTTCAAAATCTCGATTCGCAACTCGAAGTGTGGATGAGTCACGGTGACCATCTGACAGCGATTCCAAAAGGATTTGTCGGCATCGCGCACACGACCAATGCCCCGATTGCAGCGATCAAAAACGAGGCGTCCTCCATCTACGGCATACAATTTCACCCCGAAGTGGTGCACACGCCAAAGGGCAAGGACATCCTCAGCAATTTTGTTTTTCAAATTTGCGGCTGCGCCGGCGACTGGAGTGCCGAAGCTTTTGTCGATTCGACCATTGAACAGGTGCAGAAAAAAGTCGGAGATAAAAAAGTCATTTGCGGCCTGAGCGGCGGCGTCGACTCGACGGTGGCGGCTTATCTCATCGGCAAGGCCATCGGCCATCAGCTCACTTGTATTTTTATCGATATTGGTTTGCTGCGTCAAAATGAAGCCGAAGAAGTGTGCGGCTTTTTTGAGCATGCCGATTTTGAATTCCGTTTTGTTGATGCTTCCGAGCGTTTTCTCACCAAACTGGCGGGCGTTGTCGATCCGGAGAAAAAACGTAAAATCATCGGCGAAGAGTTCATTCGCGTTTTCGAAGATGAGGCGATAAAAATTGGCGAGGTCGATTACCTTGTGCAGGGCACGCTGTATCCGGATGTCATCGAAAGCGTCTCGGTGCGCGGTCCTTCCGCCACTATCAAAACGCACCACAACGTTGGTGGTCTGCCGGAAAAAATGGGACTCGCGTTAATCGAACCTTTACGCGAATTGTTCAAAGATGAAGTCCGACGCGTTGGCGCGGAAATTGGCGTTCCGCCGTTGATTCTTGGCCGGCATCCGTTTCCCGGCCCGGGTCTTGCAGTGCGCGTTCTTGGCGATATTACCGAAGAACGCCTCAACATCCTTCGCCCGGCCGACAAAATATTTATTGATGAATTGCGCAAAAATAAAATTTATGATGACATTTGGCAAGCTTTTGCGGTCCTCCTCCCCATTCAGACGGTTGGCGTGATGGGCGATGAGCGTACGTACGAAAATGTGGTGGCCCTGCGCGCCGTTACCAGCATGGACGGCATGACGGCAGACTGGGCGGTCATCCCGCCGGACATTCTTGCTCATGTGTCCAATCGAATTATTAATGAAGTCAAAGGTGTTAATCGGGTCGTTTATGATATAAGTTCAAAGCCACCGAGCACCATCGAGTGGGAGTAATCGGAAATGTGTGGAATTGTAGGATACATCGGGAAGCAGAAGGTGGTTCCGATTTTACTCAATGGTCTAAAGAGGCTCGAGTATCGGGGCTATGACTCGGCGGGCATCGCCGTCAGGGTGAACGGAAACATTGTCATTGAAAAACAGGTTGGTAAAATTGTCAATCTGGAAAATGCCATCAGCGAGAGCGAGCTCGAATCGACCATCGGAATTGCGCATACGCGTTGGGCCACACACGGCGAGCCGAACCAGGTCAATGCGCACCCGCATACCGACGAGTTCGGTAAAATCGCCCTGGTTCATAACGGCATTGTCGAAAATTACGAATCCTTGCGCACTGAATTGACCGGCAAAGGTTTTCGTTTTAAAAGCGATACCGACACTGAAACATTGGCGCATCTTTTTTCGGATTGTCTGAATAACGGCTGCACTTTTTTTGAGGCAGTGCGCCAGGGCCTGTCGCGCGTTCGAGGCACCTATGGCATTGTCGTTATGCACCAGGATTATCCGGATCAGCTCATTGCCGCGCGCAAAGGCAGCCCGCTGGTCGTCGGCCATGGCAAGGGTGAATATTTTGTCGCTTCGGATGCCGCGCCGCTCGTCGGACACACCACAGACGTCACCTATATGCAGGATGGCGAAGTGGCGCTGATCACGGCGGACAATGTCATCATCAAAACGATTGACAACAAGCCGGTATTGCATCAGGTTGAATGTATTGACACGGATTTGACCGCCATTGAAAAGGGCGGCTATCCGCATTACATGTTGAAAGAAATTATGGAGCAGCCGCAAACCATCCGGGATACAATGCGCGGCCGCTTGCTCCTCGATGAAGGTTCGGCCAAACTTGGCGGCATACAATATGAATTTCAGTCGTTGCTGAACGCCAACCGCGTCGTCATCACGGCATGTGGAACATCGTGGCACGCCGCCTTGATTGGCGAATACATGCTCGAAGAATATCTCAACATTCCGGTTGAAGTCGAGTATGCATCGGAATTTCGTTATCGCGATCCGGTTCTGAGCCCCGGCTCGGTCGTCATTGCCATCAGTCAATCGGGCGAAACCGCCGAC
>CAYSNA010000608.1:0-2943 GCA_964432185.1 uncultured Cytophagia bacterium | reverse complement strand
GCTTTCGATGAGGTTCGGCGGAATGGCGCCGCAATCGATAGCAATAAACAGCTTGTCATTGCGGCGACTCAACTTGTGGATGGCGCGCGCCACCAGCTCTTTGCCGGTGCCGCTCTCGCCTTCCAGCAACACGCGCACGTTGGTAAAGGCCACAGCATCAATGGATTTTAACATGTCAATAAACCTGGCGCTCTTGCCATATAATCCAAGTTTTTCATACTTGGCCCGGAGCGTATCCACTGGAATCTCGGTGCTAAAATATCGTTGCAGATTTGAAACATCACGGAAAAACGGCGCGATAATATTCATCAATTTTGTCGCAAATTCGAGATCAACGTGTTCGAACTTTTCCTGGCGCGTTAAGATAAGCGCGCCAATCAGGCGGTTCTCCGCGCGCAATGGCAAACCAAGGATAGAGCCGTTTATTTTTTTCTCAATGCTGGTTTTTTTGAACAGCTCGTGTTTTTCAGCTTGTGGAATGATACAGGATTGATTGTTTTTGAAAATCCAGCCGCTCACCAGCGTGCGCATTTTACGCTGCGCCGGATCATCTTGTGACTGGCTAAACATAACCGTTTTAATGGTCTGCTGCGTCGTTGGATTCACCAGCTCGAGGTGCGCATCTTTGGCCCCCAAAAAATCGATACTTTTACGGATGATCGTTCGCAGGATGGCATCATAGTTGTCCATTTGCGACAATACGTGCGACAGCTCAAAAAGGGAGAATAATCTTTCCGTTTGATGATCACTCATAGGCTCGCACCACACTTGTTTTCAACTGGGAACGTCGCGCCGCCTCGACCTTTGTTGTCAGCTCGTCGAACCAGTTATATACTACTTTAATTTTTGTCTGATCTTTTTGCTTGTTTTCTTGAACCCAAATCAACCGCTCCCCATCGGGCGCCTCACAATAGTTGGTCCACCACCAATCGGCATTGCTTGCCGGCAGCGTATACAGCTCGCGCGGCGAACCGACTGAAAACTCGGGTTCTGTTTGAATAGAAACGACCATCACTTTGTCCGGTGAATTGTAAGATGGTTTCTCGACAAAATAAAGCTCCTTGCCATCGCGCGACCAAACAGGCTCCCCACACCCCATGCCGCTGACTTTATACACCCGATCCGCCCCAAATAACCGTCGGATAAATACCTGCCGCTTATCCATCATTTGGGAACGCTCTTCTTCTTCCGCCACGTATGCCAGCCATTGTCCGTCAGGCGACAGTGCCGGTGTAACAGCCTTTTTCGGCAGAATTGGGTAGGATTGAAATTTTGACGATCCCGTAAGCGGCAGCATCATAAGACGAACAGTTTTAACATCGATTTCCGGGAAATCAAGATATATGACATTTTCGCCATCAAAAGTCACCCCGTATGATACTTTGTATAGCGAATCAATCCATGTTATTCGTTCCGGATTGGCGATATCATCAAGAGAAATTTTGTAAAGTTCGCTGTATGTATGATTGTCCCTGTATGAATTGACAATTAGAGATTTGCTATCAGGCATCCAGGTGGAAACATAGCCGACCGGTTCATAATCAGTGATGACCCGCTCGCGCGCCGTCGTAAAATCATAAACATAACGACGCCCATCACGCCAATACGACAAATATTGTCCATTGGGCGAAACTCGCGGATTGTTATAATCACCTGTCGGAAGCATCATTTTTTCAATGGTTCCGTCTCGACTTACCATAACCAAATTACGCTGTTGCTCAAGGATTTCCAAATCTCCCCCTTCGGCATAAATTAATGTACCGCTCTGTGAAAAGGCAAATTGGGCGGATGACTTGAACATGGAAACATTTTCGATAACCCGAACAGGCCGGCCGTTCGTTGTGCAAGATTTTATATTAAAAGGCAAAGCGTATAAATCGCCATTTGACGCATAAACAAGATGACCGGTTGGTACATATCGGGCAAAGCGCGCACCCGGCACAAGCGTATCAATCCTGCCGCTTGCCAGGTGCAGGACAACAACATCACCCACTTGCTCCATTGTACTTTTTAACGTTGCCAGAACAGCCTTGTTGCCGGGGAGCATTTGAGGACTGTTGATACGAACATCTGTGATCAGTGAATCCTTCGGCGCTTGAAAAACCAGTTCCGGTTCGCCGCCTTGAGTGTCCAGCTTCCACAGATTCCTGCTTTCAAGCAATAATGAGTGTTCATCATACCAATCTGCCATACCAAAATTAACATTTTGGGCAATATAAATTATCTTGGTGACGCCGCTGTTCAGCGAAACACTTTTTAGCGTATCATGAGAATTGAATCCGATACTCCCGCCATCGGGTGAAAAGAAAGGCATACCTACGAGACGTCCCTGTCCAAGCGGTACGGATTCGGACTCGTTTAAATTTCTGATATACAATTCCCACTTGTCTCCTCTGACGACTGGAAACACAATTCGCTGACCATCCGGTGAGATGGCAAGCGACGTATAATAACTTCTGGTTAATAATTCCGAGCCTTCCGGCATATCAATCTCAAAGCGCAATACCTGATTAGCGGTATTATCTTGAGAGGGCCAAAACAACCAGGGAAATACAGCAATGACAATGATGACAGCAAGAACAGCAAAAATGTTTTTTATAGAAAGTCTTTTCTTGCGAACAATTCGTCCACCTGGATTGCCGGCGCTATACTCGTCAAAACGATCGAGCAAAACACGCAGATCGGCCAACAGCTCATCGGCATGTTGATAGCGCTCGTCACGGTTCTTCTCCAGCGTTTTGAAAACAATTCGTTCCAGTTCCATGGGCACGCCGGTGCGCAGCCCGGTGAGTGGTTGCGGTTCTTCTTTGAGAATGGAGTAAATCACCGCTTGTTCGGCATCGCCTTTGAACGGCCGTTGACCACAGATCATCTCGTACAGCATCACGCCAAGCGACCACAAATCGGAGCGAAAATCAACCTCATCGCCCTCGGCCTGCTCCG
>CAYSNA010000607.1:0-2952 GCA_964432185.1 uncultured Cytophagia bacterium | reverse complement strand
TCGGTGTGTTCAAACACTTTGATAAAATCATCGTAATCCGGTTCGTCATCGTTGTCCGACGAGGGGCGAAAATAACTCTCGCCGCCACCGGATAAACTGACTTCGGCGATGCGATAATAATAACGACCGCTTTCAAGCGGTTCATCTTCAAAGTCGTATGTCGCGCCGGTGGTGGACGATCCTTTTGCCATGATAATGGTGGCATTCACACGCTCACCAAGCGAACTATACGACGCGCTTCGGTAAACATGAAAACCGGCAATATCGGATTCCGAAGCCGTTTCCCAAAAAAGGTCCATCTGATAGGTCGATTCATTATAGTCGGTATTAAAAGTCACCAGATCAACAACGAGCGTTTTGGCGAGCACCTGTGCCGCTGCGACAAACGCTATGATCAATAAAAGTGATTGTCTCACCTCTTGTCTCCAATATTGAATAGAACATCTTGGGAAACTGTACTGACAATAAAATTATTCATACCAAGGAGCGTGAAAATTGAAAGCCTTTTTACTGTTGATGCCAACCCCGTCGCAAATCACCATCTCTATCTCAAAAGATGCGCCCACAGAAACATTTGACAGATGGAACATAAAAACAGGTAGATCTATTTCTTAAAATCGAACGGATGCGGATACTCGGTGTGCGTTGCCTAGTTCGTAGCTCATAAATGCGTAATCGATTTGAAGAAACTTGAAAACAAATCCGGCGCCGGCCGTCAACTCACCGGCATTTGAGCCCAACCGAAGAGCGATGCTATCGAGTGCTTTGTATTCCGCACCGACCTGAAAATCCGAATTTGCCACATCGCCAAAAGCCACTTGACTGTTCCGGCTTCTACCTTCAAATCTTATGTTTTGTTGTACGGAAAAGAGCAATTGACTGCGTAAAAATAAAAAAGATTTTTTATAGGCAGCGCCATATTTAAAATCCGGTGTTTTGGTATCGCGGTGCCCGCTATCCCAATAAACATGCGTGCCGGAGATATCCTGGATGATCGCGCCCACGGTAAAATTGGAATTGAGTTGATAAAAAGCGCCAAAGTCAAAACCAAAGCCGAATGATGCCTGATCGCCAACTTTTTGGTGGACGGCTTTGATATTTCCACCGAGAGAAAGTTTCGGTTTGACCTGCGCGCCAAATGACAGAAAAACCGCCTCTTCGGTGTCGCTGATATATTTTTCAATGAGCGGGCGGCCATTGACATCCAGTTTTTGCGTATAGGGGATATTATCAACGCCGAGACGAAGATAATTCAAACCGAGCGCAAACGTACGACCGGGATAAACAAAATTGAATACATCCGTTTGCACCATATCGGAAAAACGGGACGCGTGCATAAAATGCAGTTCGCGCTGCTGCAACCGGATGAGCCCGGCCGGATTCCAGTACGTCGCGGACGCGTCGTCCGCGACCGCGACGAATGCACCGCCCATGGCCAACGCGCGCGCGCCAATGCCGGTGGTTAAAAACTCGGCGGCATATTTTCCGGCGTATGTCGTTGAAAAGCTGATTAAAATCATCATTAGAACAAAAAATCGTTTTTTCATTATTCTCGTCCTCTCAAATAGTGATCCGTTCCCTGCTCCTGACTCAACCAGGGCTGTCGAAAAACTTTAACAGGGTTCTCAAGTCACTTGAGTCACGCGCTCCTTGCGGAGCGGGAGCCTATCCCCGGACGAGCTATGGATTCCCGCCTGCGCGGGAATGACTTTTTTTTCGACAGTCTCGTCAGAGTTTTTCAACAACCTCTCAAGGAATCGGGCCAATTGATTCTTTATCGCGTGACAAAATACGTTATCACCCTCGTTCCGCCGCTCCGGCGGCGGAATGCAGCAGCGGAGACTTTGCGTCCGGAACTTTTTACACGCACGCGACGCAGAAAGTCAGCAAGGCATTCCCCCGCAGAGCGGGGGAACAAGGGATGGGATCTCTTATCTCATGACCACAAGTTTTTCAATCACCTCGGTTTTTCACTCTCATTCCGCCGCTCCAGCGGCGGAATGCAGCAACGGACGCTCTGCGTCCCGAATGCTTTATAAGCACTCGACGCTGAGCGTCCACAAGACATTCCCCCGCAGAGCGGGGGAACGAGGAATCGGGGCAATGAAATCCATTAACGCATGACAACCAGTTTTTCAATCACCTCGGTTTTTTCGTCACCGTCATCGGCAATGATCTTGTAAAAATAGGTACCGTTGGCCAGTTTATCGCCATACTCATCAGTGCCGTCCCAGATGTCCGTTTCGTTATAATCGACGCTCATATAACCGGCGTCAATCACGCGAATCAAGCGTCCCGCCACCGTATAAATTTTAATCTGCACGTGCGCGCTTTTGTCGTTTGCGAGGATAAACGTGAATTTGGTCTGTTCATCCATTGGATTGGGGAAATTAACGACGTTTTCCAAACTCAGCGCCGATTGCACGCGAAACGACATACTTTCCTCCGCAACCGCTAGCAGTCCACCCTCTTGCATGGCTCGCACTCGCAACTTGTAATGCCCGTCGCGCAACGAGTGCGGTTGGTACGTGAGAGTGAGCGCATTCAGTGGGTTTGATTTGTCGGGCAGCACGCTGTATTGTGAAACATCAACAATCTCGTCATTCAATTCAAGTTGCAGCATGTTCGGATGGAGGCGACCCGATGCCGATATGGTGGCACGAAAAACGGCATCCTGCGCCACCGGATCATCCTGGAAAAAGTCCTGACCAACTTTTTTATTGTTGACAAAGAGGTCAAACTGTACATCGCCGGCCACGCTGGTGATGACGTCATTGAGCGCCAGTTTCTGCACCTGACCGCCTTTCCACAGGGCAAACGGATAGAGCTGCACCGTATCCTTGTTCGCCAGGGCGACTTTAAACTGAACCGTATCTCCCGGCGCGCCGCCATCTTTCAAAGGCGTTGCCGGATTATCAGCCGCGATGTAAAATGGGCCAAAAGAGCCGTTGG
>CAYSNA010000606.1:0-2972 GCA_964432185.1 uncultured Cytophagia bacterium | reverse complement strand
TGATCCTCGAGTTTGGAAAAAGATATAACTTACTCTTGTCTTTTCCACGTGTATCTCCACTCTCCAACATCAAATATTAGCATATCATTTTCGACTTTATATTGTCCAGGAATGATGTTGCCGATAAATTGTGGTTTGAGGTCATTTTCTGAATAGCAATAGCAGGAATCTCCCTTTAGCTTGTATGAGCCAAAGGCTGCTTTGTAACTGTTCAAAACGGATTGATACTCTTCCAATGTTTGTGGTTCATTCGTCAGATTTAATTCGTTTGGCGTTTTTAATTGAACGGCCCAAAAGCCGCCTTTGGTAAAAGTTGAATAACCAATCTCATCGTATTTTTCGCCATTGTGTGTTATTTCGGTAATGACCCACGTGCCGACAATTGGATCCTGCTCATCGTTGCTTGATACTTTTGTGCAACTCGACATTGTAATAATCACGGCAAAAATACAGAAAATGAATAAAATCGTTCTGGAAAAAGAAAATGATTTCATGGTACCCTCGTAAAATTAAAAGTTTGATTTTGCTGCACGAATTTTACCAAAATACAGGCGTTCACGGGTACCGATTTGGGAGCACGTTTTGGCGCAGAGGAATGGGAAAAATTGTTCTGCCGACGACGATCAGCAATGCCTTTTTATTATTTTGTAATAATTTGAGCAGCCACTGATTTGAAGTGTTTTAAACAAATAGAGCTATAATTTTTCACCACCTCCTCGAGTTTTTGGGATGATTCAATTATTTCGATTTTTCATATGATTCTGTAATTCAACAGTTGAAGCGCTTTTATCAGGGATTCGAACATCAGCGGGAAACAGACGCGTCGCATGATCTGCCAACTTGTTCTTTCACGGCGCGCCGATGTTCACGCTTCCTTACAAAATGTCATGCCGTCTTTTGAATTAGTGCGCTTATTTTTTTTTCAATATTTTCCAGCATTTCATTTTTATACAAGATGCCTTGCATACCAATTGAAAGTGCACCGTCTATATTTTCTTGCAGGTCATCAATGAATACGCAGCTCTCCGGTTGTACAGAAAGATGTGCACAAACTTTATGATAAATACGCGGATCGGGTTTGTGATAACCCAATTCAAATGAATAGAAATTGTATTTCGTTTCGTTTAGTATGTCCGGCGCTTTGATTTCCAGGGCATCTCGATTAAAGTCCGCTAAATTGCTCAAAATATATACCGAATAATTTTGCGATTTTAGGTCTTTTAACACGTTAAAGCCGATTTCGTTGATTTCGTAAATATCAACCCAGGCTTTTATCCAATCATTGTAGGTCCATTTCAGCCCTGTCGTATTAACGAGAGTATCAAAATAGTTTTTCCCACTCATTTTGCCGGTTTCTACCTTTATCAACTCATGTTTGTCAAAAAAGTTGAGTATTTGATTCATCGACAGAGCTGAATCGTCGGCCATTTTATGAAGCAATTTGCGAATGTCAAAATTGATCAGAACATTTCCGATATCAAATATAAATTCCATGAGCAAGTTCTTTTCCAATGATTTTTTCAGGATCACGAGCATCAGAGGAAACCGGCTCGCAAAATAATTTATCCGCACAAAATTTACTCAAAACGCACTGCGGTTCGCGTCACCTAAAAAAAATGTTAGGCGACAGACCGCCCAACATTACCTTTTGTTCGCAGAAGGGAGACCGAGAACACCGCGACCCAGAGCAGCATACTATAGATGTTCAGCCGTTCGAACACGCCCAGACCTGGGGTGGGCAGATCCGCTTCGATCCGGGGAATCTGTGCTCCTGCTAGAATAGCGCCCGCCAGAATGACTACGACTGTCGAAATAGAGTAGAGACGGAATGCTCTCCCTCTGCCCGCAGCCGCGAGGGCGATGAACGCGAACATGAGCAGGATGAGTGCGAATGTGACGACCATGTGCATCGTTGCGTTCGCTCCCTTGGCCGCGTAGTTCAGCGGAAAGATGAGCAGGCCAAACATGCTGACGATCCCGTACGCGATAAGAATCACACCTGTGATGCGGATACTGCGGTTCCAGGCGCGCAACCAGACTCCTGTCCCGAACACGAGAATCAATAGGTTGTATATGAGCATGGGCACGACGATGAACGATCTGGTAGGAGCCGAAACAGCGAGGAGATCGCTCACCATCCGGGCGGTCCAGTCATAGCCCTGCCATCTCATGCTGGCCAGGATATCGGTCGCTGCGTAGACGAGCGACGAGGCTACTCCGCAGGCAAGAAGTGCCTTGAGCAGCACCTGCTCCCTGGGTAGGCGACTTTCCGACGGAAGCGCGCTTGGTTTTTCCATGATACACTCCAATCCATCTATGGTTCACCTAACGTGGAACATGACGATCGTATCTGTCCACGTTCTTGTCAGGCATGATTCTTCCCATTTTCTGATTCGTCCAGCAGTCTTCTCATCACCGCGCCATGAGCGCGAACACTCCCCAGCCCAAGTACTCACGCGTGTAGGTGGTGTAGCGTCCGGGTTCCGATGTCAGTTGGGCTCGTACTTCTTTGGCGAAACCGTCATCGGGATTCGCTTCGAGCCATCGGCGCATGGTGAGCCACTTGGCTGCCTCATATCTGTCCCAGCCGTTTTGATCTGCCAGAACCATTTCCACGACGTCATAATCAAGGTCGGCGAAAGACGCGAGCAGTTCCGGGAGCAAATGAAAGTCGGCTATCGAACTGGCTTGGCAGCCCTTGGCAACTTCTTCCGTCGGCGGCAACTTCAGCCAATAGGGCTCGCCGATGAGGATAATCCCACCGGGGCGGAGGCTCTTTGCCAGAAGTGTGATGGTGCCGGCGACTCCCCCACCGATCCACGTGGCGCCGAGACAGGCTGCCACGCTGACCTTTTTGTCGGCAACATAACCGGTGGCGTCACCGTGAATGAACTCGACTCGGTCGGCGACATTGAGTTCTTCAGCGCGGCGCTTCGCTTGATCGGAGAACAATTGGCTCATGTCGATACCAG
>CAYSNA010000605.1:221-2999 GCA_964432185.1 uncultured Cytophagia bacterium | reverse complement strand
ATCACAGAAAACATACAATACATCGGCCATTTCCATACGGCAGGTAATCCTGGCCGACACGAACTGGATGAGAATCAGGAAATTTACTATCCGGCAATTATGCGCGCGATTGTGGAAACCGGTTACGACGGCTACGTGGCGCACGAATACACGCCGGTGCGCGACTTTTTGCCATCCCTAAAACAGGCGATTGAAACCTGTGATGTGTAAACAGCATATCAAATCGAGAACACACAAGCAAGGAGAGTACTGTTCATGAACGAATCATTTGAAAATATGTCACGACGACATTTTGTCAAAACATCCGCCGCGGTTTCCTTGGCGGCATCGATTCCTTTTGGCGCGTATGCGGCAGGTGAAGAGCGTGTGCGCATCGGTATTATTGGCTGTGGCAACCGGGGCGGCGGCGCTGTCGCCAACTGTCTGGAAGCTGATCCGGCGGTTGAACTTGTGGCCATAGCCGATGCCTATCCGAACAGCGAGCGTTTTGAACGCGGCTGGAAAAATATCACCGAGTGGTGTGAGAAAAATAATCAGCCGCTGAAAGAGCGCGTCAAAGTATCGAAGGATGATGTGCTAACCGGATTCGACGGCTATAAAAAACTGGTGGCGATGAAAGATGTTGATATTGTGCTCGTCACCACGCCGGCCACTTTTCATCCCGTGCATCTGCGGGCGGCGGTTCAGGCGGGCAAGCATGTATTTATGGAAAAACCGGGCGCGGTTGATCCTCCGGGTGCGCGCAGCATCGTTGAAAGCGGTGATATAGCGGCGAAAAAGGGATTGTCCGTTGTGGCGGGCACGCAGCGGCGGCATGAGGCGAGCTATTTGAAAAGCGCCTACGCGCTTGAACACGGCGCTATTGGCCGACTGGTGAACGGCCGCGTCTGGTGGTGCGGCGGCGGTTCGTCGAATCCGCCGGAACGGCTGCCCGGAGAAGATGGCGCCGCGTATCTGGTGCGCAACTGGTACCGCTTCAGCCAGATGTCCGGCGATCATATCGTTGAGCAGCACTTACACAATCTCGATGTCGCCAACTGGTTCATCGGTCGGCCGCCGGTTACGGCGCTGGGATTTGGCGGCCGCGCGCGTCGTCAGGGTGGCAATCAGTATGATTTTTTCAGCGTTGATTTTGATTACGGCGAGGACGTTACGGTTCACAGCATGTGTCGGCAAATTCAGGACTGTTACACGCGCATCAGCGAACATTTTGTCGGCACCGAAGGCTCGATGTGGGCGGGCGGCAAAATGGACGGCAAGGATATCAGCGTGCCCGAGTTTGAGGAAATTGGCGGCCCGTATGTACAGGAACACCGCGATCTGATCGCCAGCATCCGGAATGGCAAGCCGATTAACGAAGCGCGAAATGTCGGCGAATCCACGCTGACAGCCGTCATGGGACGGATTTCAGCCTACACCGGACAGCTCGTACGCTGGATTGATCTCACCAAAAATGAAGACAGCCCATATTACAATTTGAGCATGGATCCAAGCGCGGCGGATTTTGAACAAGGCACCGTCGTGGCGCCGATTGAAAATGTGATTCCGTTGCCGGGCTAGTCGTTATCGGCGCGCTCTTGTTTGGGAGCGCGCTATAACATCAACAAAAATTACGGAAAACGAAAAAGAAAAAGGGAGAGCAAAGCGCTTTTCCTTTTTCCTTTGTCCCTGTTCCCCCTATTTGACCAGCATCATCTTGCGCATCTGCACAAACTCGCCGGCGGTTAACTTGTAAAAATAGACTCCGCTGCTCAAATGGCTGGCATCAAATTCAACCTGATGCAGTCCGGCTGTCACAGTGTTGTTGTAAAAATCGGAAACCAGTTTTCCGTTCACATCAAATATATTTATTTTTACATGTTGAGGTGAGGGTACGGAAAATTGTATTGTGGTGGTTGGATTAAAAGGATTTGGGTAATTTTGATAGAGCACAAAATCCAGCGGCTGCACATCCGGAGAGTGAACGGACGAAACAGGCAGTTCCACAAGGCTGACGTCATCCACATAGACATCCGCGTTTGATTTGCCAAAATCAAAGCGCAGCCAAACCGGAGCAGTACCAAACGTGCCGACGGTAAACTGGTAGGTAAACGTTTGCCATTCCGTGGTCAGCGAAAACGTGTCGTTTTTATTGAATCGCGTAAATGGCGCATTGACCAGGCCGCTGTACGCTTGAATTTCCCGCGCTTCAACAGCCCGCGCCTTAAACGTGACTTCATAGCTTTTTCCCTCCACAATGGCAATATCATGTTGACTGAGACTTATGTCCCATGTATCACCACCGCCGTCTGTAATCTGCACATGAAACACGCGATTGCCGACAAAATACGTTGCATCACTTGACTCGCGCGCTTCAAACGTCCAGGCCTCAAGACGATTCGAAAATGCGCCATTTTTCAGCACGGTATTTTCCGGCAGGTCTTCGTCATCATATAAAGAGAGCAGATGCAATGCCCCGCCCTGGAGCACCGTAAATTCAGGTATAATATTCACCCTGTCGGCGCCTACCGTTAACTCGCCGGAATCCATAATTGTTAATCCGTGCCCGACAGTAACGGATGGCGCGATTAATGTCATCGGCGTGGCAATGGATGTGTCGGTCAACGCTGTATTTTGAGCGTGTATTGACGTTGCAGATATCAAAAAAAAGAATGAAGAGATCAAGAATCAAATCGCTACCTTTTTGGACATTTTTATCAAAGATCAATATAAAGATGCATTGGATAATTTCAAGCAATTAGAAAATGAAATTAAACAGGTCGGGTTAAGTTTTTGGAT
>CAYSNA010000605.1:0-211 GCA_964432185.1 uncultured Cytophagia bacterium | reverse complement strand
AATGCTACATTTTGAGCGTACATCGACGTTGCAGATATCAAAAAAAAGAATGAAAGCAGTACGTTCAATTTGTTCATAACAATCCTTCCTCAGTGGGAATCGACTCGAGTTGTCACATCGCATAATTATTTTCCATGCTGTGGCGCTGATGAAAACAGGCGGCAGATTTACGTTCAAACATCACAAGTTAGAGTCTACCAAATAATATTAC
>CAYSNA010000604.1:0-3001 GCA_964432185.1 uncultured Cytophagia bacterium | reverse complement strand
AAATCTGCGACCATCCCCAA
The DNA here is from genome assembly GCA_964432185.1 of uncultured Cytophagia bacterium. Taxonomy (GTDB): domain Bacteria; phylum Zhuqueibacterota; class Zhuqueibacteria; order Residuimicrobiales; family Krinioviventaceae; genus Kriniovivens. The sequence continues at coordinate 2,981 of CAYSNA010000604.1, read as the reverse complement.
TACATGTAATACCGGCCGTCATCATCCAAAAACATATCAGCATCGCCGTAATCCCGTTGGTATTCGCCAACTTTGGTCCAAACTCCATTCTTGGGATCTGTGCTGGCGAACACATCATGCCGGCCTTTGTCGCCGGAGGCAATTAATTTTTCCCCATCACTGATGACCGACGGGCAGCCCCAGGGGAAATCCGGAGCGCTAATGTATGTCCAATCCCGCATATTATCGGAACACCAATATCCCGCGCCGCCGGTAAAAAGGTAATAATCATTCTGATGGAGGACGATAACCGGTTCTCCGAGCCGGCGTGCCCGTTCTGATCCTACGAGGATCGTGAGGGGATTACAAAACGTCAGCGGCTTGTCGGTTATTTGAACGGCAAAATTCTTTGAGGACACTGGCTTTTCCGAAACACATGATAATACAACACTGCAAAGTAAAGTAACAACCAATAGTCGGATTACCGTTTTTGATGTTTTTTTGTCCATGAGTGCCTATCTCCAATAATTAAAAACTTTCTTAAATCAGCCGATAAATTTATTCACTTGATCTATTTGTCTATCACGGAATTATCAATCGATAATGACTAAAACCTCTGGACAAAAACGGAATAATTATCACCGGCAAAACACAGACAGTTATCAGCATAGCTGAGTGCGTAGAGATCATTTTCGGCAATTTTCATATATTCATTACATTTTGAGCATGCCGGCAGGCTGAACAAAACGCCGCTATCACACGCGAGAAAAAATTGATCTCGAATCGGATCATAGGCTATATCGTTCGGCTTTTCTGACAGATAACGGATTTTATCCTCATCATCATAATAGAATGGCTCGCGCTCTGCCCAGACATTTCCCATTGACGAGAATAAAATAGCTGGCGATCCATCATTATGTGTACCGATAATGACGATACTATTACGAGTCGCCAAAATCTTTATAAAATTTGAATACGGATTATATCCGGCGTATTCTTTATTATAATCTTTGATGTCCCAGTTGAAACCATCACATGATTTAATGATCTCGCCTTTATCCGTAATGCCAATAAAGAACGAATCATTGGCCGAGAGCGACATGATATTGCCCTGTGCGCCAGTCTGCAAAACACGCCAAAACTGTCCGTCCGTTGAACCAAGAAGCAGACCATTTTCGGAGCCGGCGAGAAGCACTCCGTTATTTGATGCAATCCCATAGATGTTCTTATCTGTGCCGGATTCTGCGCGGTCAAAACGCTGTCCATCTGCGGAATAGAGAATGGTTCCGCGCTCACCTGCCGCCAACAGGATATCATCATTTGCAAATGCGCTGTTTAGCTTAACATGACAAGAACGATCAACCGCAACTGTTTCACCAGATGTGGAAATACCGTCAATTCGTCCATCGGTTCCAACGGCGATAAATTTACCTTTGAAAAAGACAATATCACAATAACCGTTTGAAAGTTCGGATTCGGAAGGACCTGCCGGCTCAGATTGAGAAAAAGGTCCTTCCGCCCGGGATTTATTTGCACAAAACAACAGGATCAGACAGGCGTAAACGGGCAATAATATTTTATTGATCATAAATGACATTGTGCAAAAGCGTTTTCTTGTCTGATTCACAAAGCGAGCCATCAGCTATCAGCTTATAGCTTATAGCTGACAGCTCAACAAACAGCTTATTTTGCTGCACTATTTTGGATATGGAAATAATCGACTGAAACCTCGAACGGACTTTCCGGAGCCGGCTGCTGTGGCCCGCCTCTTCGGCTCATAAACCAGGCCATTCGTGCATCCGGCAGACCTTCGCACGCAATAATTCCGGCTTTGATATCTTTTAACAAAATTTTAGTGCTGCCGACGGACTCGAAATTTTCTCCGTCTGTCGAATACCATGCGCTATACAAATCACCATTTTTTTCTAATTTGAAGTAAAGCGTATTATCGTCTTTGATGATTTCTGCCATACTTGTCGTCGCCGCACTTTGCTCATTGCCACTCTCTTCGGTGACGAGTGACAGTGAACCGCTTTGGTCGCCGCGAGAGCGTCGGAATCCGCCGCCACCGGCGCCGTAAACAAATTTGACATAGTTGTCATCATCCTGGTAAACGATCAGTCCGCCATGCTGTGAAAATCCGGATGGCTTTTTCGAGAATTCCATTTTGGATTCAATGATCCAGTCCGTGTTGGCGCTTTGCAGCAGGATATTTTCGGCATTATTACTGTCGGCTTTGACATCGCCGTCTTTTGCAATAATAGTGAGAAATCCGGATTTGGCAAAATTCCAGTCTTGCGGATTTTCCCTCACCCAGCTCCATTGGCTTCCGAGTCTTGTTTCATTGAATTCATCAGCCACGGATTCGCTGCCGAAATTCACAGCATAGGAATTCTGTTCAAGCGTAATTTTGTCGGTTAACGTAATGAAGGCTGTTCCAGGCACACCAGTCGCCTGTTCGATATCAAGGGAAATATCCGAACCGGAAGTTGTTGCATCGACAACAGGAGCCTTTGGCGAAACCGGCAAAATATAGCTGTAGCTGTGCGTGTCCGGATTGAATCCGGCGACTTGCTTTCCATCAACGGTAATATTGGTTGGATTCATATCCGGCATAACTTTGATCGGAAAACTGTCAGACTCTGTTTTCCCGTTTATGGTTACATGCGCGGTCATTGTGGCGACACCGGTTCCTACAGCCGTTACAAGGCCATTCGCATTCACAGCCGCAACAGCAGGATTGTTGCTTGCATAAACAACGTCCGCCTTGGCGATATTATAAAAGCTGTCATCGGTCATGGCTGCCGTAACGCTGGTTTGCGCCGTCTCGCCATTTTTAATCACGATTACGCCGCAATCGGCGACAACGGTTTTGATAACTGGAACAAGCTTTCCTTTCATCACGGCGCTAACCGTTCCTCTTATATCTTTTGAAGACGCGCCGATCTCAAACACATATTTCCCTTGATCGTAAGTGATTTTGTCGTTCTCCATATCCCAGA
>CAYSNA010000603.1:232-3003 GCA_964432185.1 uncultured Cytophagia bacterium | reverse complement strand
TCCCGCAATCGTTCCACATCGCGCAGCGGCGGCAGACCGAAATGCCTTTTGTATTCTCTATTAAAATGTGAGGCATCCTCATAACCCACCCGAAAACCGGCACTGGCAGCGTCGAGACGTTCCCCCAGCATCAATCGACGGGCTTCTTGAAGTCGTAGCTGTTTTTGGAATTGTAAAGGGCTCATAGCCGTCACGGCTTTGAAGTGGTAATGGAAACCCGACACACTCATGCCGGACTCGCTCGCGATCTCTTCGATTCGCAATGGCTGGTCAAACTTTGTTCGTAGCCGCTCAATGGCTTTGGCTATTGGAGATGTGTAACCGCTATTGGCCGAGATATGGCGCAGCCTCTCGCGCTGTTCTCCCGCCCACAGCCGATAGACAATTTCGCGGGTGATCAACGGCGCAAGAAAGGGAGCTTCGGCCGGCTTGTCAACGAGCCGGACAAGCCGCACTACGGCATCCAGCAGGCTTGCTTCCAGCGAACTGACTGTAATCGCCCGTACATCGGCATGGTCTTCGGGGGAGGTATCGCCGGCTTCAACCATGACTGAATTGACGAGTGCAGGATCCAGTACGAGACGAAAACTTAGATATGGCTGGTCCTGAGAAGCGTCACGTATATGACCCGTAAGTGGAAGTTCGGTGGTGACGAGAAGATAATGAGCGGGATCGTACTGGTAGCGTTCATCACTGAGAATAATCTCTTTGCTGCCCTGGGCAATGACGCAAAATGAAGGATCGGCGACAATGTGAAGCGGCTCTCCCGGCGATGAGGCGCGCTGCAGAATCATTCCCTTAATCGGTTCGATTTTCGCATCCTCGCGAACCGCTCGTGCGATGAGGTCGACCAGCTCATTCCGATTGGCGTGCGCCCGCTGCGCCTCCCATTGCTCCTGTTGTTTGTGTTGAATATCCATAATTGACTCTTTTTTTAGCATTTTGGGGAGCCTTATTATCCCTGTCGAGGCTGTCGAAAAACCCTGTTTTAATCATTTTTACGCTCCTTAACTCTAATGTTTACAAAAGGAGTTTTTCTCAAATTGGACTTTTTCGACAGTCTCGACAGGGTTTGATCTAAGAATGGTGCTTATTCTGATTATTATTAACCTTAAAGCCCTGTAGAATTATTCAATAATTTTCGACAATCATTCTATGTCCCTGCGCTTCCGGATTTGTATATTTTATTAAGCAAACCTGGAAACAGCACTCTCAATCTGTTTTTTTTGCATACGGTCGAACCGGCCGTCTCCATTGAAGACGTGGATGGTGCTGTAAAAGTTCTGCTTCAGGAAAGTCAAACAATTTGGTTTTTCCGTAGCGGTACAGCGGATTATTCCATGCACCCATGTTGTTCAGCAGGTTACGATTGCTTGCGTGCAAAGTGAATAATCACTGTATGACAAAAACGTGAAATGGGAAAAAAGAATGAAAAAGGATCGATACAAGATCAGGAAAATGAGAATCGGTACTCTCGCCTTGCTGGTGACCGCGGTTTTTTTTATGGCGTGCGCGCAAGATATAAAACGAGAACCGAAGCCTCTGTTGATACAGGAGCAGGGCAGCTTTGCGGTGGGCGGCACGGTTATCACTGCTCCGGGCACGTTCGATCCATACTATCCAACACCGGAGGGACAAACTTTTCATGGTGATCACGCCTATGTTTTTTATCAAATTCCTGTTAATGCCCGAGAATACCCACTCGTTATGTGGCACGGTTTCGGACAGTTTTCCAAAACGTGGGAAACCACGCCCGATGGACGGGAAGGTTTTCAGACAATTTTTTTGCGCCGGTCTTTTCCTGTTTATGTGATTGATCAGCCGCGCAGAGGCGATGCCGGCCGCAGCACCGTTGCCGCCACGATTGAACCGATACCGGATGAGCAGGGATGGTTTGGCACTTTTCGCATCGGCATCTGGCCGGACTATTTTGAGGGGGTACAGTTCGCAAGGGATGCTGCCACGCTGGAGCAATATTTCAGAGCCATGACTCCCAGCATTGGAGCCATCGATGTGAATCTCAATGCCGATGCTGTTTCGGTTTTGTTCGATAAAATTGGACCGGGAATTCTTGTGACCCATTCCCATTCGGGCGGCATGGGCTGGCTTGCCGCCATCAAAAATCAAAATATTAAAGCGATCGTTTCTTATGAGCCTGGAAGCGGTTTTCTGTTCCCCGAAGGACAGGTACCTGATCCCAAGCCAAGTTCCGGCGGTACGCTTAGTGCTGTGGCTGTGCCAAGGGAAGATTTTATAAAATTGACTAAAATTCCCATTGTTATTTATTATGGCGATTTTATTCCCGGCGAGCCCAATCCCAATCCGGGTCAGGATGGCTGGAGGGTACGCCTTGAAATGGCAAAATTATGGAGAGATGCTGTCAATGAACACGATGGCGATGTTACCCTGGTTCATCTGCCCGAAATCGGCATCAAAGGCAATACGCACTTTCCCTTTTCAGATTTGAACAATGTGGAAATAGCCGACTTGATGTCGAGATGGTTAGAGGAGAAAGGATTGGATAAATAGAAAGTAAATCCGAAAAGAAGCCATCAGCCTTCAGTTATCGGCTGTCAGCAAAAACTGACGGCTGAAAGCTGTCAGCTCATAGCTCAATTTAGAAAGAACCAGATAGCGACAGTTTAATAATCTACAATCATAATTCAGGCATGAAAAAAATGAATAGAATAATTAAAAAACGATTTTTGATCCCCATGTTTATATCGACAAGTATTTTGGGATCAGATCAAATCAGTGTGGACAATCCGTTT
>CAYSNA010000603.1:0-222 GCA_964432185.1 uncultured Cytophagia bacterium | reverse complement strand
ATGTCGAGATGGTTAGAGTATAAATGATTTGATAAATAGAAATAACTAAAATAAGAGATAAGCTTTAAGCTATCGGCTGTCAGCACATGAAAAACATAATATTGGATCAAAAAAGTTTATCACCCTTTGGGTCGTAAATATCTATCTAATTGTTTGATTAACGCTTTTCAAAAGCTGACGTCTGAAAGCTAACAGCTAATCGCTATTAAGGCATTGAATATG